>DAOMFG010000067.1:0-7785 GCA_035429685.1 Methylophilaceae bacterium
AGCAGGGCCACAGTTTCACATGGGCTGTGGCGCTACTGGCCCAGGCCGAAAAAATGCCGGATCCGTGCCAGGATATCCTGGTGCTGCTGCGCCATCTGTTGGGCGCGCGTGTCGGCGTCCACATCCTGCTGCAGGCTGTCCAGGCCAAAACGGCGGCTGACCAGAGTCTTGGAAATCTCCTCGGCGAGTTCCGGGCGCTTGCTCAGCACCGTCTCGAACGAGGTCTTGTCCAGCAGGTAGCACTCGGCATCCGTGGCGGCCACGACGGTGGCGGTACGCGGGGCGCCTGTCATCAAGCCCATTTCGCCGAAGAAGTTGCCTGGGTGCAGGGTGGAAAGCTTGCGGCGCTCCTGGCCGGGGGTTTCCAGATAAACCTCAGCCTCACCTTCGGAAAGCATGTACAGCCAGTGTGCCACGGCGCCCTGGCGCGTGATGACGTCGCCCTTGGCGAAAGGGGCATATTTCAGGCGTTGCGCGATGTCGAGCAGTTCCTCCTCGGTGAAGCCGTTAAACAGTTCCACCTTGCGCAGCGCTTCCATGCGTTCCTGAATGCGGCGCATTTGCCTGGCCTGCTCGTGCTTTTCGCTTTCCTTGGTCATGTGCACGCTGTGCTCAGGCAGCGCGAGGCGGATGCCAGCACGTTGCAGGGCGGCGTAGACATGGTCGCGCACTTCGGAGTCGGTCAAGTCGTCTGCCATCAGGTCGGTCAACCAGTAACGCACGGCGTAGCGCCCGTAGCTCTGGTCGAATTCCATCAATACGCAATGGGCTTGCGGCTGCCTGGCGACGTTGCGGATGTCGGTGTCGTGCAGGGCACGCTGCACGGTTTCGATGACATGTGCCGGGGAGGTCTGGTAGCCGACGTTGAACCAGATCCACCGACGCCACTGCACGGGATCTTCGCCATGGCGCCCGAGCACGGAGAACTTGGTTTTCATCAGCTGGCTGTTGGGGACTACCACGGTTTCCCAGTTACGGGTCTCGATGGCGGTATGCCGCCACCGGATGTCGACCACTTTGCCGATGATATCCTCTATCTTGATCCAGTCGCCGACTTCGATGGAGTTGTCCAGCTGCAGCGCCAGCCCGCCCAGGATGTTGCCCAGGGTATCCTGCATGGAAAAGGCGATCACGGCGGTGATGACGGCCGAGGTGGTGATGATGCCGGACAGGTCCAGCCCGGCATCATGCAGCCGGACGAAGCCCCAGCCCAGGTAGGTGATGAAGACGACGATATCTTCCAGGATGCGCGGCGATTGCAGCCTTACCAGGGGCAGCAGCAGGCGGAAGACGAACATGCCGCCCAGACGGATGACGGCAACACCCTGCAGGATCATGAAGATTTCGTGCAGCCATGCGCCCAAGGCGGGAAATCCGGTCGAGGCCATCATGCCGCTGACGAATATGCCTGCCAAGCTGGCGGCGAATACTCCCAGGGTAAGTCCAATGGAACGCCGATCCGCATTGCGGAAGCGTAGCAGCAGTGCGCCGACGATAGCGGTGAGCAGGGCCAGTTGGGCAATGCCCCCCTGCCAGGCATTGACACTTTGCCACATGGATTGAAGCAGGTTCATCGGACCATTTTAACGGTCAAGGCCCGTTGTCGCCAGTATCGGAGAGCTCATGATAATCATGAGCGCTATTTACTGATTTTTGCGCTGTTGGCTGCCGGGTGTCCGGCGCAAAATGCATCTCGAACGTGCTGCATGTGTAGTGTGTTCGACCAACCAAAAACTTTAACCAGGAGATTCAACATGTGGACCAAGCCTGAGGTGACCGAAATGCGTTTTGGCTTCGAAGTGACCATGTACGTCTGCAACCGCTAAGTTGCTGCGTCATGGAAGGCCGCCGAGTGCGGCCTTCTTGCCCTGAATAATAGGGACTTTCCTGTCCTTTTACTGGTTTTAATTTCATGCATATTCACGTTCTAGGTGCCGGTGCCGGCGGCGGTTTCCCCCAGTGGAACTGCAATTGCCATAACTGCGACGGCCTGCGCAAGGGCACCATCAAAGCGCGTCCGCGCACCCAGTCTTCCATTTGCGTCAGTGGTGATGGTGCCAACTGGGTATTGTTCAATGCTTCACCCGATGTGCTCAAGCAGTTCCAGGAGTTCCCCCCCCTGCAGCCGGCGCGTGCCATTCGCGACACCGGCATGGTCGGCATCGTGCTGATCGACGCGCAGATCGACCATACTACCGGCCTGCTGATGTTGCGCGAGGGAACGGTCAAGCGCGAAATCTTCTGTACAGAGATGGTTAGGAACGACCTGACCAGCGGTAATCCGCTGTTCAACATCCTGGACCATTACTGCGGCGTTAACTGGCATAACGTGCCGATCGATGGCTCCAGCTTCGAAATTCCTGGCGCCGCCAATCTCAGATTCACCACGGTGGCATTGAAGAGCAAGGCGCCGCCGTATTCGCCGCATCGCTACGACAGCCATGACGGGGACACCATCGGCGTGCTGGTCGAGGACACCAGCAACGGCAAGAAGCTGTTCTACGCGCCGGGCCTCGGCGAGATCGAGCCGCACCTGCCGCCGTTGTTCGCCCAAGCCGACTGCATCATGGTGGACGGCACCTTCTGGACCAACACCGAAATGATCGAACTCGGCCTGATGGATAAAACGGCCCGCGACATCGGCCACCTGCCGCAATCCGGCGAAGGCGGCATGATGGAAGTGCTGTCGGCCTACCCCAAGGCGCGCCGCGTGCTGATCCATATCAACAACACCAACCCCATCCTGAACGAGGAATCCCCGCAGCCCCGCGACCTGGAAGCGACCGGCATCGAGGTTTCCTACGACGGCATGGACATCATTCTGTAAATGGAGCAAGAAATGAGCGATAACCTGCAACCCTGGAGCCGTGAAGAATTTGAACAGAAGCTGCGCGAGCGCGGCCGTGGCTATCATATCCATCACCCGTTTCACGTGCTGATGTACGAAGGCAAGCTTTCCCAGAAGCAGATGCAGTGCTGGGTGGCCAACCGTTACTATTACCAGATCGCCATCCCGATCAAAGATGCGGCGATCCTTTCCAACTGCTGGGATCGCGAACTGCGTCGCGGCTGGATTCAGCGTATTTTCGACCATGACGGCAGCGGTCATATCAACGAGGGGGGCGAAGGCGGCATCGAGGCTTGGATCCAGTTGGGTGCGGCAGTCGGCCTCACGCGCGAGGAAGTCACTTCGCTCAAGCTGGTATCGCCGGCAGCGCGGTTCGCAGTGGATGCCTACATCAACTTTGCACGCCAGCGTCCGTGGCAGGAAGCCGTTTGTTCCTCGTTGACCGAGCTGTTCGCGCCGCATATCCACCAGCAGCGCATCGATGCCTGGCCGGAAAAGTACCCCTGGGTGAAGCCCGAAGGTATGCAGTATTTCAAGAACCGCCTGACGCAGGCGCGTCGCGATGTGAAACAGGGGCTGGACATTACGCTGGATTACTTCGGCAAGTCGCGCGAAATGCAGGAGCGCGCCTGCGAGATCCTGCAGTTCAAACTGGACGTGCTGTGGGCGCTGGCCGACGCCATCATGCTGCAGTGCTGTGACGTGAAGATCGAGGGTGGCACGCAATATGTCCGACAAGATCAAGTCTGATGCCGTATTCTGCCTCGCGCGCCACTACCGATTTCAGTGGGAGGAAGCGCAGGGCGGCTACGTGCTGCTGTTTCCCGAAGGCATGATCAAACTCAACGGCGGGGCGGGCGAGGTCATCAAGCGCGTAGACGGAAAAAAGACGGTGGGGGAAATTGTCGCTGATTGCAAGGCCGCTTTTCCGGATGTTGATGGCTTGGAAGTCGACGTGCTCGCCATGCTGGAACTGGCTCACGAAAAAGCCTGGATTGCATTGAAAGGATAGGGGTCTATCATGACTCAGCAAAACAACGGTGCCCAACTGCACCATGCTCCCAAGCCGTTCTGGCTGCTGGCGGAGATCACCTATCGCTGTCCGCTGCACTGTGCGTTCTGCTACAACCCGACGGATTACGTCACGCACACGCAGAACGAGCTTTCCACCGAACAGTGGATCAAGGTGCTGCGCGACGCGCGCAAGATGGGGGCACTGCAGCTCGGCATCTCCGGCGGCGAACCGCTGCTGCGTGATGACATCGAAGAGATCGTGGCCGAGGCGGGCAGTCTGGGCTACTACAGTAATCTGATCACTTCCGGTGTTGGGCTGACCGAAAAGCGCATCGCTGAATTCAAGCGTGGCGGACTGGATCATATCCAGCTTTCCATGCACGATATCACCAAGGAAATCAATAACTTCATCACTGACACCAACACTTTCGAGCTGAAAAAGAAGGTGGCAGCCATGATCAAGGAATACGATTACCCCATGGTGCTCAATGTGGTGATCCATCGCTATAACATTGACCATATCGGCGAAATCCTCGAAATGGCCGAGCAGATCGGCGCCAATTATGTCGAATTGGCTAATACCCAGTATTACGGCTGGTCTCTGCTCAACCGCGCACAACTGATGCCCACCCGCGAGCAATTGGACAAAGCTGAGGCCATCACCAATGCATTCCGTAAAAAGGTCGGCAGCAAGATGCAGATATTCTTCGTGGTGCCGGACTATTATGCCGACCGCCCGAAGAAGTGCATGAACGGCTGGGGCGAGGTGTTCATGATCGTCACCGCCAACGGCGACGTGCTACCGTGCCATTCCGCCCGTTCGCTGCCTGGGCTGACATTCCCCAACGTCAAGGACGGTACCGATGTCGAGTGGATATGGAACGAATCGCCTGCCTTCAACAAATATCGCGGCGACGACTGGATGAAAGAGCCGTGCCGTTCCTGTCCGGAAAAGGAAAAAGACCTCGGGGGCTGCCGCTGCCAGGCCTATCTGCTGACCGGCGACGCCGAAATCGCTGATCCGGTGTGCAGCCTGTCGCCGGCGCACGGTGTCATCCTGCAGGCCATCGAGGATGCCAAGAACCCGCAGTTGGCCGGGCAGCCTATCCTGTTCCGCAACGACAAGAACTCGCGCCGGCTGGTCGAGGGTGAGTTGAAAGAAGTCGCCTCGCCGTTCCACGCACTGCCATAGATCAGAGTCGTAGATCAAACCACCCCGGCGTAGCCGCCGGGGTGGTTGCTTGTTGGAAGGCTGCCCTAGTTGTGCGTCAGTCAATGACACCCCATCCCGTGCCATAATCCGTCTATGCCATCTCCCGCTCGTTTTGCCATTATTCTGGCGGCCCTCGCCGCGTTGGCGCCATTTGCCATCGACACTTATCTGCCGGCCTTCCCGGTGCTGGAAACGGCGCTCGGCGGCAGCGCGCTGGAGTTACAGCAAAGCCTGACGTTTTACCTGCTGCCGTACGCGTTGATGACGCTTTGGCATGGCGCCATCTCCGACGAAATCGGCCGGTTGGCGGCGATTCGATGGGGTTTGAGTGTGTTCATCCTGGCTTCGGTGGGCTGTGCGTTTGCACCGAACGTGGAGACATTGTGGTTCTTTCGCGCTTTACAAGGCATCTCGGGTGGCGCAGGCAATGTGGTGGCGCGCGCCATGGTGCGCGATTTATTCCAGGGCGCACAGGCACAGCGCGTGATGGCAACCGTGCAGATGTTGTTCGGCCTGGCGCCGGCGGTTGCCCCGGTACTAGGCGGCGTTCTTCTGGGTATACACTGGCAGGCGATTTTCATCTTTCTGGCATTGTATGCCGGACTGACGCTATGGGCCGCGATGCGCTATCTGCCGGAAACCATGCCGCCCGAGAAACGCTTGCCGCTTTCCGTGCGCCAAGTGCTGAAAAGCTACCGCACGATTTTCAGCGACTGGGAGTTTGGTCGTCTGGCGATCGCCGTCGGTGCAAATTTCTCTGGGTTTTTTCTGTATGTGCTGGCTAGTCCGGTGTTCCTGGTCAAGCACCTTGGGTTGAATCCGCACCAGTTCGGCTGGATGTTCATCCCCACCGTATGCGGCATGGTATTCGGTTCCTATCTCGCCAAACGTGCTGCAGGACGCTACTCGCAACAGAGCGTGGTGCGTGTCGCTTACGCCTGGATGGCGGCAATGGTGCTGCTCAATCTGGCGATATGCTTCAGCCTGCCTGCCAACCCGCTTTACAATATTGCCCCAGTGGCACTATTCAACATCGGCATGGCATTTGCCATGCCCGTGTTATCCATCGCGGCACTGGATCGCCACCCTGGAATTCGCGGCACAGCCGCCTCGGGCCAGGCTTTCGTGCAGATGTTCCTATCGACGGTTTCAGCCGGCCTGATCGTGCCGCTGGTGTGGCAACATCCTTCAGGCCTGGCGCTAGCAATGGTTGGCTATTTGCTGCTGGGCTGGGGGGTAATACGCAGCAGCAAGTTGTGGCTTGGGAAATAAAAAAGGAGGCGCAGGCCTCCTTTTTATTGGGTGGCAATACTAGTTTATTCGATCAGCAGACCGCGCTTGCCGGTGACGCCGTTGTACTGCTCCGCGTCCGGCAGAGCATCTTTCTTGGCCGTGATGGCCGGCCATACTTTTGCCAGGCGGGCGTTGAGTTCAATGTACTCCTGCTGGTCAGCGGGCACGTCATCTTCGGCAAAAATGGCTTCCACCGGGCATTCGGCCACACACAGGGTGCAGTCGATGCACTCGTCGGGGTCGATGGCGAGGAAATTCGGGCCTTCCACGAAGCAGTCCACCGGGCAGACGTCCACGCAGTCGGTGTATTTGCACTGGATGCAGTTTTCAGTTACGACGTAGGTCATTGCTTTAACTCCAAGTTCTCGATGGGGCGGATTTTACCACTTATTGAATCATTCCCGCACCCACCGTCATGTTGGTGAAATCGTCGATGACGATAAAACCGCCGGTGGCGCGGTTGTCCGCATAAGCATCGCAGGCGATGGGCTTCAGCAGTTTGATGCCGACTTTGCCGATCTCGTTCATCTTGAGCTCTGGCGGTGCGGGGATGTACTCTAGCGTATTGATGTCTACTCGCTGCTCCAGCGCCGTCACCACGGCCTTGACAGTGCTGGTGGCGTGCTTGATGAGGTATTTCTTGCCCGCCTGCAGCGGGGTTTCGTGCATCCAGCACAGCATGGCGCTGAGTTCCTTTTCCACGCGCGGCTGGTTATCACTATGGACGATCATATCGCCACGTGAAATATCGCGCTCGTCTTCCAGTGTCAGCGTGACCGACATCGGCGCGTAAGCCTCCGTCAGTTCGCCCTCCCAGGTGACGATGCTCTTGATTTTCGAAGTCAGCCCGGAAGGCAATACGGTGACGGCATCGCCTACCTTGACCGAACCGGATTCGATGCGCCCCATGTAGCCGCGGAAGTCATGCAACTCCTCGGTTTGCGGGCGGGAAACGTACTGTACCGGAAAGCGGAAATCCTCGGCGTTGAGCTTGCCTTCGACCGATGCGGATTCCAATTTTTCCAGTAGCGTCTGGCCTTCGTACCACGGCATGTGGTCACCGCGCGTCACCACCATGTCGCCTTCCAGTGCGGAAATGGGGATGAAAGTCACTTCGCCGCCGATGAATCCAAGCTTGCCATAGAAGTCGGAAAAATCCTGGCGAATTTGTTCGTAAATCTCCTGCGAGTAATCCACCAGGTCCATCTTGTTGATGGCGACCACGATGTGGGGAATACCCAGCAGGCGCGAAATATAGGCATGGCGACGGCTTTGCGTCAGCACGCCCTTGCGCGCGTCGATCAGGATAATGGCCAGGTGCGCAGAGGAGGCACCGGTGACCATGTTGCGGGTGTACTGCTCGTGTCCGGGCGTGTCGGCGATGATGAACTTGCGCTTGGGCGTGGCGAAGTAGCGG
>DAOMFG010000068.1:0-7767 GCA_035429685.1 Methylophilaceae bacterium
GGTTCTCCGCCTGCAGTGGATCGTTATTCCCGGGAAGCGTTTCCGGCGGCTTCGGCAATGGATGGGTCAGTTCCACTACGGAACCATTGGTGGCGCCCTGAACCTGTACCCCCCAGAGATGCCTGGCCAGCTTGTCGCCGGGATCGAGGTTGTGTCTGAATGCCAGGTTATCGCTGCGCCGCACTCGCGTCTCGACCTGTACGTTGCCGGACTTCCCGGGCCAGCGTGCGCGCCAGGTGGCTGCGCCGACATTCAGCGAGGCGACATGCGTGCTTGCCGGGTCGGCATTGGAGTCCAGAAACACACGCGATACATATAGCCGTTTGCCGCCGTTGATAAAAAATGCTCGTGCGGCATGGGCCAGATAATTGACCCGTGCATGGCCATTGATCTGTAGGGGATCAAGGCCGCCATAGACGCGCTCAAATTCGGCAAATGAAGTGATCAGACGAGGTTGGCTTGTGCTTGGCCCATCCCGGTAGTGCACTGGCCCGTAGCGGGTCAATCCGGCAAACCCGGCGGTACTTGACGGAACACCTTCGACGGACTTGGCGCGAAAACTGACTTCCTCAACGTACACTCCCGGGGCTAGATACTCTGGCATAGCGTCCTCCCTTTTTGGCCGGGCGTTTTCCCTACTGCAACGAGAACAGCCGTATTAACGTTGCAGTCCTGTCCACAACACAGGCTGAGTTATCAAAGTAGCATGTTCATGCGGCTATTATATCGGCGCTTTCAGGACAGCCATATGAAGCTGCCCATGCGGCCGGTCCGGCCATCGCGGCGGTAGGAAAAAAAACGCTCGCGGTCACCGTGGGTGCAGAACCCGCCGCCGTGGATTTGCATGATGCCCATCGCGTGCAGGCGCTGGCGCGCCAAGCGGTAAATGTCGACCAGATATTTACCCGCATGGGGCGTAAAGGCGGTGGCCGCTGCAGGATCATGGGCAAGGAACACCTCTCGCACTTCGCCGCCCACCTCGAATGCCTGTGGGCCGATGGCGGGACCCAGCCAAGCCATGAGTTGTTCCTCCGGCATTGCCATGGCGGCGACGGTGGCCTCGATCACGCCGCCGGCCAGTCCGCGCCAGCCGGCATGTACGGCAGCGGCGACCGTTCCGGCCCGGTCGCACAGCAGCACCGGCAGACAGTCTGCGGTCATCACGACGCATACCGTATTCTTTTTGCGTGTAACACAAGCGTCTGCTAGTGGATGGCGGCCGGCACTTTCGGCCAGCACAACGGTGGTGCCGTGCACCTGTTCCAGCCAGACTGGCTCGCTCGGTAACATGGGGCTGAGCGCATGGCGGTTGGCTGAAACTGCCAGCGGGTCGTCGCCGACATGCATGCCGAGATTTAGGCTGTCGTAAGGGGGCAGGCTGACACCGCCCAACCGCGTGGTCTGCAAGGCTTGGACGCCGGGTGGCACCGGCCAGTCGGGGACGACCAGGTGTTCCTGCCGCAGCCTCATTCCTCGTCCTCGAGATCTTCTTCGAAATCGTCCTCGAAATCTTCGGCGTATTCCATAGCGAAGTCTTCGTTGCCGACCTCTTCCTCGAAACGCATGGCTTCCAGCAGCGCTTTCATGTCGTCCGGCAGTTCGGCCTGCCATTCCATGGCTTCGCCGGTGGCGGGATGGATCAGCCCGAGGCGCACCGCATGTAAGGCCTGACGTTTGAAATTCTTCAAGGCTGCGCGCAGGGTGGGGGTGATGGCCTTGTGGGGCACGATGCCGCGCAGGCCGTAGACCGGGTCGCCCACCAGCGGGGCACCCAGGTGCTGCATGTGGACACGGATCTGGTGGGTGCGGCCGGTTTCCAGTCGGCAGCGCAGGTAGGTGTGGACGGCAAAGCGCTCCAGCACCTCATAGTGGGTGACGGCAGGCTTGCCGCCAACGCGCGCCACCGCCATCCTGGTGCGGGTGTGCGGGTGGCGGCCGATCTGGGTTTCCACCGTACCGTTCTGCCACACCTCTCCCCAGACGATGGCGCGATACTCCCTTTTGACGGTTCTTGCCTGCAACTGCCGCACCAGGCTGGTTTGCGCGGCGATAGTTTTGGCTACCACCAGCAATCCACTGGTGTCCTTGTCCAACCGATGCACGATGCCGGCACGCGGCAGGTCCTTCAACTGCGGTGCGTAGTGGAGCAGGGCGTTGAGCAGGGTGCCTTGCCAGTTGCCGGCGGCGGGGTGCACCACCATGCCGGCCGGCTTGTTGACCACCAGGATGTGCTCGTCCTCGTAAACGATGGGCAGGTCGATATCTTCCGGCTTGAAGGCATTTTCCTCCGGCCTGGGCTGGGGCATCACTTGCACGTGCTCGCCACCCCATATCTTTTGCTTGGCGCTGGCCGGCTGGCCGTCCACGCTGACCAGGCCTTCCTTGATCCAGCCCTGCAGGCGTGAGCGGGAATAGTCCGGCAGCAGTTTGGGCAGGGCCTGGTCCAGGCGCAGCCCGCCCAGCGATTGCGGGATCAGGACAGAGATGGGTTCGGATTGGGGCATGGTTATAGGTTATAATTTTCGGAAATTTCGGTGGGCCATTTTCATGAAACGTAGTTTAGCGTTATTTCTTGCTCTGCTCCTCTCCGGCTGCTTCATTTTCGGCAATCCAACGGAGGTCGATGAAACCAAGGGCTGGACGGTGCAAAAGCTTTACAACGAAGCAACGATCAGCTTGCAAGATCACGACTACGAGAAAGCCCTCAAATACTTCGGCATTCTGGAGTCGCGTTATCCGCATGGCCGCTATGCCATGCAGGCGCAGATGGAAACCATCTATATCTATTACAAGAAAGGCGATCCGACCGCCGCCATCGCCGCCGCCGACCGCTTCATCAAGTTGCATCCGCACCATCCCAACGTCGATTATGCCTATTATCTCAAGGGGCTGGCCGTCTTCAACGAGCGCGGCATTGTCGAGAAGCTGACTGGCCAGGAGATCAGCGACCGCGATCCCAAGGCGTTGCGGGAATCCTTCGCCGCGTTCAAGGAGTTAGTCACGCTCTATCCCAACAGCAAATATGTCAAGGACGCCACGGCGCGCATGACTTATCTGGTCAACACCCTGGCCGAACACGAACTGCATGTGGCGCGTTTTTACATGAAGCGCAAGGCCTACATCGCCGCCGTCAATCGCTGCCAATATGTGCTCACCAACTACCCGCAGGCTCCCGCGGTGGAGGAGGCGCTGGTCATCATGATCAGCGCTTATGACCTGATGGGCATGGACGATCTCAAGCAGGATGCACAGCGCGTGCTCAAGGCCAACTACCCGGACAGCCGCTTCAATACCACTACGGTACCGAGTGATGAGGGCACGTGGTGGAAATTCTGGGAGGCCCTGTAGAAACGGGAGGAAAGTAGGGAGGAGCAGTAGGAAGTAGGTTAATTTCCCCCGCTCCTGCGCATTATTTCTTCTTTTCCTTGCGCGCCTTCAGTTCGGCGCGCTGTGCGGTTTTGCGGCGGCGCATGCTGACGATCCCCTCGCCCGGCTTGCGCTTGTCTTCCGCCTCGGCAAACGGATTTGCACCCTGTTTGAACTGCACCCGCAGTGGCGTCCCGGAAAGCTCGAACGCCTTGCGAAACACGCCTTCCAGAAAACGCACGTAGCTTTGTTTGACGCCGTCCACGTGGTTGCCATGCACCACGATAATCGGCGGATTGCTGCCGCCCTGATGGGCGTAGCGCAGTTTGGGGCGGATGCCCTTGGAAATCGGCGGCTGGTGCTGCTGGATGGCTTCTTCCAGCACCCGCGTCAGCCTGGGGGTGGAGAGCTTGGCCATAGCCGACTTGTAGGCGACGTCCACCGATTGCAGCAAGGGCGTCAGCCCGCTGCCTTTGAGTGCCGAGATGTAGTGGAATTCGGCGAAGTCCAGGAACTGCAGCTTGCGGTCGATCTCGTGCTTGATCCACTCGCGCTTGTCCCGATCCAGTCCGTCCCACTTATTCACCGCTACTACCAGTGCGCGTCCGCTTTCCAGGATGAAGGCAGCAATATGCGCCTCCTGTTCGGTGATGCCGTCCATGGCGTCCACCACCAGAATCACCACGTTGGCATCCTCGATCGCCTGCATGGTCTTGATGACGGAGAACTTTTCGATGGCCTCGAATACCTTGCCGCGCTTGCGCACGCCGGCGGTATCGATCAGGGTGTAGTGCCTGCCGTTGCGCTCCAGGTCAATATAGATGGAGTCGCGCGTGGTGCCGGGCTGGTCGAAGGCGATGACGCGCTGCTCGCCGATTAGGGCGTTGACCAGCGTGGATTTGCCGACGTTGGGGCGGCCGACGATGGCGACCTTGGGCGCTTTGGATGAGGTACTCTCGGCAGTTTCCGTCTGTTCCGGCAGAAAGTCTTCCAGCACCAGATTGACCAGGTCGCGCACGCCTTCGCCATGTGCGGAGGAAATCGACAGGGGGTCACCCAAGCCCAGTTCGTGGAACTCTGCCGAAGCCACGGCGCGGTTCATGCCTTCGGTCTTGTTGACTGCAAGGAACACCGGGCGCTCGCAGCGGCGCAGGCGATCCGCGATCACCTTGTCCTGTGGCGCCAGCCCCTGGCGGCCATCCACCAGGAATACGATGACATCGGCTTCGTCGATCGCGAGCAGGGTCTGGCGCGCCATCTCGACCAGAATGCCGCTGTCCGCCAGTGGCTCGAAGCCGCCGGTATCCACCACCAGATAGGGAAAATCGCCTACCGCACCGCGGCCGTAATGACGGTCGCGCGTCAACCCCGGCAGGTCTGCCACCAAGGCGTCGCGCGTCTTGGTCAGACGGTTGAACAGGGTGGACTTGCCGACATTGGGGCGTCCGACGAGGACGATGGTGGGGAGCAAATTATCTGCCTTCCATAGCGCAGGCGGCCTCACCTGCAGTTTCGGATTCCCGGTGAGCGGGCTTAATCGTGCAAGTCCAGCGAATTCAGGCCGTCCGCCTTTTTCTTTTCGGGCGAAGCTGGTTCGCGTGGGGCCACTCCGGACGAATCCGGTGTGGGTGAATCCTTACGTGCCATTGGTTGAATGGCAATAGCGTAGACACCACCGTCGCGGGTTTGCGCCAGCAGGCTGGAATTGCCCATGTCCACCAAATGTGCCATGACCGGGCTGTCTTCGGTGCGGATGCGGGCAGCAAATGCCCCATCCTCGCTTGCCAGGAAATGCACGTAGCCCTCCACATCGCCAACGGCTACATAGTCGCCAATAGGCATCGGCGCACTGAGCAAGCGGTTGAGCAGGCTGCCCTGGCGCCAGTAGCTCTTGCCGCTGTTGTAATCCAGCGCATAAAGCGCACCGCCGGCATGCGACACGTAAACGCGCGCATCCTCGGCCCCCAGGCCGGTATAGCTGGAAATGTCGCGCGTCCACAGCACGCGGCCGTTGGTTCTGTCTACCCCTGCCACACGCCCCTGGAAAGCAACTGCATAGACCATGCGCCCGTCCACCACCGGCTGGCTGGTAATGTCGGCGATACGTTCGATCTCGGTTGTGCCCTTGGCTTGCGCGACCGAGGCTTCCCACAGCACCTTGCCGTCGTCGACCTTGAGCGCGATCAGTTTGCCGCCGGCAAAGCCGGCATAGGCCGCGCCGCCATCCAGCGCCACCCCGGCTGCGCTGCGCAGGCTTAGTGCCGGTGTGCTCCGTTCGTAAACCCACTTGCGCTTGCCATCGGCGGCACTGAGCCCGAAAATGCGGCTGTCACCGGTCCGCACCACCACTACGCCGCTGCTGATCTTGGGCGCGCTCAATACTTCGCTGCTGACCTTGGACTTCCATAGCGGCTTGCCATTCTGGTCGAAGGCCAGCACCATGCCCTTGGGTGTTCCCACCAGCACCAGGTTATCCCCGGCACCGACACCCCCTGAGAGCTGCTCACCGGCATTGATGCGCCATACCTGTTTGCCGCTGGTGGCTTCCAGGCGAACAATTTCGCCTTCGCCGCCAGCGGCAAACACTGCCGCCCCATCCAGCGCAGGGCTAAATTCATAGAACTTGGATTTGCCTACGTTGCTGTGCCACAACACTTTTGTCGTTGCGGTGGGCTTGAACTCGCCGAGCTCCATTGGAGGATCCTTGGGCTCCGGTCCGAAGATGCTCTCGGAAACGCTGGTCTTGAGATCCGTCAGCGAGGTGCAGGCGGTCAGCAGCGCAGCCGCCAGAAACAGCACAGGTCTTTGCAACATCAGCTTCCCAGCGCGTCCAGCTTGTGTTCGGTATGGTGGCGGTAGTCTCCCCCCGCATCCAGTTTGGTCAGGGCTTCGGCATAGGCCGCCTTGGCTTCCGCTTTCTTGCCTTGGGCTGCAAGGATGTCGCCCTTGAGGTCGGCGAACAGGCCGTCGAACCCGGCATCGTGTTTTTCGCCCAAGGTCTTGAGCGCTGCGTCGTACTGCTTCTCGTCAAACTGGATGGCCGCCAGTTGCAATTGGGCAACGGCGCGAAGGGCGTCTTCCTTGGCATGACCCATGGCCCACTCGAGTTGCGCTTTGGCACTCTTGGCGTCGTTGGCGGCATAATTGGCCTTGGCGGCAATGAGTGCCGCACGGACAGCGTACGGGGTGCCCGCGTATTTCTCTATGATCTGGCCGGAGATGCTGCGTATGCCCTTAATGTCCTTTTCTTCCAGTTGGGTCAGCGCATCGTATTGCGCTGATGCCTGCAGTGACTGGCGGTGCTGGTAGGCCTTCCAGCCCTGGTAGGCGGCAAAGGCCGCCAGCGCCAGGCCGAGCCCCAGCATCACGGTATTGCCGTGGCGTTTCCACCAGGCCTTGAGTTCATCCAATTGTTCCTGTTCTTCCAGATCGTATGCCATGCTTGTTTCCTAGGTTGCCAGCCCGGCCAGATGACGCCGGCCGGGTATTGAATTCAACAAATTACGTGTATAGGGCTGCTGCGGGTCGGAATAAATCCTCTCCACCTTGCCTTGCTCCACTATCCGCCCGCGGTGCATCACCACAATGTCATCCGCAACGTGGCGCACTACGCGCAGGTCGTGGCTGATGAAGAGGTAGCTTAGCCCCATTTCCTGCTGCAACTCTTTCAACAGCAACAGGATCTGCGCCTGGATCGACACATCCAGCGCCGATACCGGTTCGTCGCACACTACCAGCTTCGGTTCCAGTACCAGCGCGCGTGCGATGCCGATGCGCTGACGCTGGCCGCCCGAAAACTGGTGCGGATACTTTTCCATGTCCGCTACGCTCAGGCCTACCCGCTGCAACATGCATTCGACCTTGTCGCGACGTTCGGCAGCATTACCCAGTTTGTGAATCAGCAGGCCTTCGCCAACGATCTCGCCCACTTTCATGCGCGGGTTGAGGGAGGCAAACGGATCCTGAAACACCATCTGCATGTGCCGCCGCGCGGCACGCAGTTGGGTGCCGGTCAAAGCGGCCAGGTCGCGGCCTTCGAATTGCACTTCCCCAGCATCGAGGGGCTGCAATTGTAACAGACAACGCGCCAGGGTGGATTTGCCGCTGCCCGACTCGCCCACCACCGCAAGTGTGGCGCCCTGCCTGACGCTGATACTGACGTTGTCCAGCGCCCTGACTAGGCTGGTACCAAAGCCGAACCTGCCGCTCCGCTGCTTGTATATTTTGGTCAGTCCCTTGGCGGAGAGGATGCTGCCGCTCATGCTGCCGCCTCGTTCAGCCAGGCATAGTCGATCGGCTTCAGCGGCTTCTTGCCTTCCGCATCCGGTACACAGCCCAGCAAGGCACGGGTGTAGGGATGTTCGGGGTTGCCCAGCACCCTGTCCACTGCACCCATTTCCA
>DAOMFG010000069.1:0-7729 GCA_035429685.1 Methylophilaceae bacterium
TTTTACAGAGGTTGATGGTTTCTTTCCAACGGATTTCTTGACGGGTAGTTGTTCCGCCTCTTTTTGCGGCTCGAGCTCTGCGACGACCAGCGTTTCGGGCACAGAGGCCTTTTCGATCACAACCGGAGTCTCCGGCACATCCTTTACCCTGCCGAGCGTCCTGGTCGGCAACTGGCTGATCTTTTCCACCACGTCCATGCCCTTGATCACGCGGCCGAACACGCAGTAGCCCATGTGGGCGGCATCAGGCTGGTAATAGTTCAGGATTTTGTTGTTCGCCAGGTTGACAAAGAACTGTGAAGTCGCCGAGTGCGGATCGTATTTACGCGACATGGCCAATGTACCACGCTCGTTTTTCAGCCCGTTATCGGCCTCGTTCAGGATCGGCCCCATGGTTTTCTTTTGCTCCATTTCAGCCGTCAGTCCGCCGCCCTGCACGACATACTGGTCAACCACCCGATGAAAAATGGTGCCTTCGTAGAAACCGCTATTCACGTACTGCATGAAATTGGCCACGGTTTTTGGTGCTTTGTCTGGATAAAGCTCGACAACAAAGTTCCCCATATTGGTGCGGAACTCGACTTGGGGATAGGCCGCCATTGCGGACAGGCTGAACAGCGCCCCGAACATCACTAGAAAGAACCTGGCTGACTTCATTTGAGTATCCTCCGAATAGATACATCGCTGACCGGCATATGAAAACCGGGATGGGAATTCGCGTAGAGGCGATATGCTATACTTACCCGCCATTTCTATCAACCATAACTAGCATTTTTCAATAATATCAATTCCTTACAGCGCACAATCCGCCCCCGTCCAATGCTCAAGATATACAACTCCATCGCCCGCGAGAAACAGGATTTCCAGCCGGTCACCCCCGGCCAGGTTCGCATGTACGTCTGCGGCATGACGGTTTACGATTTCTGCCACCTTGGCCATGCGCGCGTGATGGTGGTGTTCGACATGGTGGCGCGGTGGCTGCGAGCATCCGGCTTTGACCTGACCTATGTGCGCAACATCACCGACATCGACGACAAGATTATCAAACGCGCGGCAGAAAACAACGAGCCGATTTCAGCGTTGACGCAACGCTTCATCGGCGCCATGGACGAGGATGCGGCCGCGCTGGGCGTGATCAGGCCCGATCTGGAGCCACGCGCCACGCAACATATCCCTGACATGCTGGCGCTGATCGCTGCACTGGAGGAAAAGGGGCTGGCTTACCGTGCCAAAAACGGCGACGTGTACTACGCCGTACGCGGCTTCGAGGGGTACGGCAAGCTTTCCGGCAAGTCGCTGGAAGACCTGCGCGCTGGTGAACGCGTGGAAGTGGACACTCACAAACGCGATCCGCTGGATTTCGTGCTGTGGAAAGCAGCCAAGCCCGGGGAGCCGGCCTGGGATTCCCCGTGGGGGCCGGGACGTCCCGGCTGGCACATCGAGTGCTCGGCCATGAGCGAGCATCACCTCGGCCACCATTTTGACATCCACGGTGGCGGCCAGGATTTGCAGTTTCCGCACCACGAGAACGAGATCGCCCAGTCCGAAGGCGCACACGACTGCACCTACGTAAATTACTGGATGCACAACGGCTTCGTGCGGGTAGACGAGGAGAAGATGTCCAAATCGCTGGGCAACTTTTTCACTATTCGCGAAGTGCTGAAACAATACGACCCGGAAGTGCTGCGTTTTTTCATCCTGCGCGCGCATTACCGTAGCCCTTTGAACTATTCCGACCAGCACCTGGACGATGCCAAGCAGGCGCTTACCCGCCTCTATACCGCACTGCGCGGGGTAAATGTCCCAGCCATCGCACCAGACTGGAATGAGCCCGTGCCGGTGCGCTTCAAGGCGGCGATGGACGATGACTTCAACACGCCGGAAGCAATCGCCGTACTGTTCGACTTGGCCAACGAAGTGAACAAAACCCGTGATGTGCAAACTGCCGCCCGGCTCAAGTCGCTGGCCGGCGTACTGGGCTTGCTGCAACGCGACCCCGAAGAACTGCTGCAAGGCAGCGCCCGCAACGGCAGCCTCGATACTGAGGAGATTGAAACTCTGATCGAACATCGCACCGTGGCCAAGAAGGCCAAAAACTTCGCCGAAGCCGACCACATCCGCCAGGAGTTGCTGGATCAAGGCATCGTGCTGGAAGACACGCCGCAAGGCACGATCTGGCGGCGCCAATGATCTACGAAGCGCTACGCCCCCTGCTGTTCCGCATCGACGCCGAACGCGCCCACCACCTGACGCTGCAAGCGTTGCAAGCTTCTTATGACCTTGGCTTATCCCGCTGGCTGTTTCCTGCGCCGCCACCCTGCCGTCCGCGACAGGTGATGGGACTGACGTTCCCCAACCCGGTCGGCCTCGCCGCCGGGATGGACAAGAACGGCGCCCACGTCGACGCGCTGGCAGCGTTTGGCTTCGGCTTCATCGAGGTCGGCACCGTCACGCCTCGGCCGCAGCCGGGCAATCCCAAGCCACGCCTGTTCCGCATTCCGCAGGCCCGCGGCATCATCAACCGCTTCGGCTTCAACAACGATGGCGTGGATGCGCTGGTGGAGAATGTCAGAAAGGCGCGTTATCGCGGCATTCTCGGCATCAACATCGGCAAGAATTTCGACACCCCGATCGAAGGCGCGACCGAGGACTACCTGATCTGCCTGCGCAAGGTCTACGCCCACGCCAGCTACGTCGCCGTCAACATCTCTTCACCTAACACCAGGAACCTGCGCCAGTTGCAGGATAAAGAGGCATTACAAGGGCTGCTCGCCGCGCTCAAGCAGGAACAGGCCAAACTCGCCGACGTCCACGGCAAGTATGTCCCCATCGCACTGAAAATCGCACCTGACCTGGAAACCGCGCAGATCGTGGAAATCGCCGACCTGTTGCTGGCACACAAAATGGATGCGGTGATCGCCACCAACACTACGCTCTCGCGGGAAGGCGTGGAAAGCCTGCCCAACGCGCAGGAAGCCGGAGGGCTATCGGGCGTGCCGGTACGGCTGAAATCCACCGCCGTCATCAAGCAGCTCAGTCTGGCGCTGGGCAAGGACATCCCGATCATCGGGGCGGGCGGGATTCTCGAAGGGCTGGATGCCGAGGAAAAGATCAAGGCTGGCGCCAGCCTGGTGCAGGTCTACAGCGGCCTGGTCTATCGCGGCCAGGCGCTGGTGCCGGAAATCTGCCGGGCGCTGGGCTAACCCTCAACCAGAAAGCCCGATCAATCCCGTCCCGAACGCCAGATCGAAATAATCAGCCAGATGCCGAACAGCGAGGCGAGGAAGAAGCCGAGGAAGCCGAACAGCACGGTGCCCCCCCGAACTGTCATGACAATGGAGGAGCCGATGATGAGCGCCGAGGTAATAATGCCCAGCGTCAGCCGGTTAGTGCTCTGGTCGAGCTGATGGCCGAAGTGGTCGAGACGCTTGAGGTCGAGATCGATCTTGACGCGGCCGCGGCGCGCCTCTCTCAGCAAACGGGAAAGATCGCGTGGCAAATCGGTGGCCAGCGACAGCAGACCGGAAACATTGCGCCAGCCGCGCTTGGCGATCGCCTTCGGCATGTAGCGCTCGACGATGATCTTTTTCACGAACGGCGTCAGGTGGTGAACGATCTGAAAATCCGGGTCGAGCTGCCGTCCCAGCCCCTCCAGCGTAATCAGCGCCTTGAACAGCATGGTTAAATCCGGCGGCACCACCAGGTGGTTCTCGCGCATCACCGTAGTCAGATCGTTGAGCAGCACGCTGAACCTGACATGCTTCAAGGGCGCGCTTTCGTAGTTGAAGATCAGCTCGTCGACATCGGCGGACAGCTTGTCGTCATCGATCGGCGCATCCCCCGCCCAAGCAATCAGGATATCGCGCAGCGCATGAATGTCCTTGGCCACCAGCGCCGCCAGCAGGTCGGCGATCTGGTCGCGTCGCTCGGTGCTGATACGTCCCACCATGCCGCAGTCAATGATGGCGAGCCGGTTGCCCGGCAGATAGAACACGTTTCCGGGGTGCGGATCGGCGTGGAAAAAACCGTCTACCAGCACCATCTTGAGCACGGCGTCGGCACCGCGCGCACCCAGTATCTTGAGGTTGAGCCCGGATAGCAGTGCGCTGTCGAGATCGTTGCCGGGAATGCCGTCGATATACTCCATCACCAACAGATGTTCGCTGGTATGCTCCCAGTGCACCTTGGCGAAGACAACGTCAGGGTCGTCGGCAAAATTGTGAGCGAAGCGGTCGGTATTGCGCGCCTCCATCGCCAGATCCAGTTCGCGTCGCAGCGACTTGGCGAACTGCCCGACAATCTTGCCCGGCTGGAAGCGTCTCGACTCTGGCATTTCCGATTCCAGCAGCCGCGCCAGATGGGACAGCAGGCGCAAATCCGCATCGATGCGGCCTTGCACATTGGGGCGGCGCACCTTGAGCACCACCTTGGTACCGTCCTGCAGTTTTGCCAGGTGCACCTGTGCGATGGAGGCGCCGGCAATGGCCTCGGTTTGCAGCTCCTGGAATACCTCGAACGGCGAGCGTCCCAGCGCCTTTTCCAGCTCCGGCAGCAGCGCTTCGAACGGTTCCGGCGGCACCTTGTCCTGCAATTTTGAAAATTCGGCAATCCAGTCCGGCGGAAAAATATCCGGCCGGGTCGCCAGCACCTGACCGAGCTTGACGAAGGTGGGTCCCAGCTCCTGGATCGCCAGCCGCACCCGCACCGCCGGCTCCAGGTGCATGATCTCCTCGGACTGGTGGCGGTTGAGCATGTTGCCGGCACGCTCGGTGATGTTGCCCAGCCCCAGCTGCTTGACGAAATCGCCCAAGCCGTAATGGATCATGATGCCGGCGATTTCGCGCATGCGGCCGAAATCGCGGATGACGGAGATGGTTTCGCGGATCATGGGCGGAGAGTTGGGAGGCCTCGTTTATTTTTGCTTGAGCCGCTCAGCCTTGTCGGCGATGCGGGTGGCGATTTCGGACAGCTTGCGGCTGGCGAGCGCCGCCACGCGCGCACCGACTTCGCGGGCGGCGTTCTTGCCGGCGTCCCCGGCCTGCTGTGCGGTAGCCCGCAGACGATTGCCCAGATCTTCCGCCACCGCCTTGACCCGCTCGCCGGTGCCGGTGCCGGCATGTCTGGCATGTTCGGCCAGCGCTGCCATCTCCTGCTTCACCAGACCACTGGCGCCCTGCCCTACACGGCTCACTGTTTCCAGAAATACCTGTTCCAGATTCTTCAGTTCGCTGATGCCCTGCTTCAGGTCCTGTTCGGCGAATTCCTGGGCGTGTGAGGACACCTCGCCCCAAGCCAGTTGCATCGCCTCCGCCGCGTGGCCGAGGGCGTCATCCATCCCATTCAGCGCATCCCCCAGCGCCACGCGCACATCTTCCGCACGCTCGGCCGCACCCAGACTGACGCCCTCGGTAATCGCGCCGATGACCTCCCGGATTTCCTGTTCGGCCAGTTGGCGCTGGGTCAGCGCCTTGACTGTGAGCTCATGCAGCTTTTCCCGGACGTTCTCGCCGCTACGCAGCAAGTTACGCGCACTGTCCTTGATTTGCTCCAGTGAAAATTCCTTTTTGTCGCTCATGGCATGCCTCCTGTTATTTAGCGTACTTTCTTAATTTTACACCTCTGGCGCGCTGCAAGCGCTGGCCATTTAGCCCAGCCAGTTCTTGCCGGTCAGAAAATCCGTATACAGCTTCGCTTCTGCGGATCCCGCTTCCGGTCGCCAGTCGTAGCGCCATTTGACGATCGGCGGCAGCGACATCAGGATGGATTCAGTGCGGCCGCCGGATTGTAGGCCGAACAACGTGCCGCGGTCGTACACCAGGTTGAATTCAACATAGCGCCCGCGGCGATAGGCCTGGAAGTCACGTTCGCGCTCGCCGTATTCCAGATCCTTGCGACGTTGCAGAATAGGCAGATAGGCGTGCAGGAAAGCGTCGCCCACGCTTTTCATCATGGCGAAGCTCCGTTCGAAGCCCAGCTCGTTGAAGTCGTCGAAGAACACGCCACCGATGCCGCGCGGCTCCTTGCGGTGCTTGAGGGTGAAGTAGTCGTCGCACCATTGCTTGAAGCGTGGGTAAAGCTCGGCGCCGTGGGGGTCGAGCGCCAGCTTGCAGGTGCGGTGGAAATGTACCGCGTCTTCCTCGAAGCCATAATAGGGCGTCAAGTCCATGCCGCCACCGAACCACCATACCGGCGCCTCGCCGGCTTTTTTCGCCATGAAGCAACGCACGTTCAAGTG
The DNA here is from genome assembly GCA_035429685.1 of Methylophilaceae bacterium. GTDB lineage: Bacteria > Pseudomonadota > Gammaproteobacteria > Burkholderiales > Methylophilaceae > DAOMFG01. The sequence goes on from DAOMFG010000069.1 coordinate 6,236, forward strand.
CACTGTCGGCGCATACGGATTGCGCGGGTGCAGCACCAGCGATACGCCGGCAGCCTCGAAGCCGCGTCCGGCCAGCTCCGGCCGCCCCGCGCTGGCGGAGGGCGGCAGCTTGTCACCCATGACGTGCGAGAAATTGACTCCGCCGCGCTCCAGCACGTTGCCCTCCTCAAGCACGCAACTTACCCCGCCGCCACCTTCCGGGCGCTGCCACGAGTCGTGCAGGAATTGCTTGCCCTCAGCGACCTGCAGCGCCTCGACGATGCGGTTTTGCAGGTCGGTGAAGTAATCTTTTACGGCATCGAAATCCATGTCCTACCTTCTGATGAAAGCCCCGCTGGCGAGGTCCTGAATAGTGGAGGGACGGCGGCGCACGCCGATGTGTCCGGGCATGACCAGCACGCGCCTGCCGAACAGGCGGCGGCATTCGGCAGCAGTTTTGGCCGGCTTTCCGCCGCTCAGGTTGGCGCTGGTAGAAACGAGCGCCATTCCGGCCAGTTCACAAAGGCGTGCGGCCCCGCCATGGGCGGTGACCCGTACCGCAACGGCGTCATGACCGCCGCGCAGCCAGGCCGGGCAATCACGCGAGGCTGGGGCCAGCCAGGTATGCGGACCAGGCCAGGCGGCATGCATGCGCCGCGCCAGGGCAGGTGACAATGCGGCCAGGAAAGGGCGCAGCTGGCGTGGATGGGCGGCAATCAGGATCAGCCCCTTGGCCGCACCACGCCGCTTCAGCCGCAGCAAGCACTTTACCGCCGTGGCGTTGCGCGGGTCGCAGCCCAAGCCATAGCAGGATTCGGTCGGGTAGGCGAGGACGCCGCCGCGCTTCAGGAACAGACGAACGCGCCGCGCGTCCACCCGTGCCTCATCCCTTGATGGCGCGATAGCCAATGTCGCGCCGCATCTGGCTGCCGTCGAAATGGATGTTTTCCGCGATCTGGTAGGCGCGGCTTTGCGCCTGCCTGACGGTATCGCCCAACGCGGTGACACACAGCACGCGACCGCCGCTGGTGACCGGCAGGCCGTTATCGAGTGTGGTGCCGGCATGAAATACGTGGGCACCCTGCAAGTCCTTGGGCAGGCCGCTGATGACGTCACCCTTGCGCGGGGTGTCGGGATAGCCGGCCGACGCCATGACCACGCCCAGCGCGGTGCGGCGGTCCCATTCAGCTTCCGCCTGGTCCAGCGTACCGTTGACGGCGTGCTCCACCAGCGTTACCAGGTCGCTCTTCAGCCGCAGCATGATGGGCTGGGTTTCCGGGTCACCCATGCGGCAGTTGAATTCCAGCGTCTTCGGGTTGCCATTTTTATCTATCATCAGCCCAGCATAAAGGAAGCCGGTGTAGCGGATGCCGTCCCTGGCCATGCCCCGAATGGTGGGGCGGATGATTTCGCGCATGACTTTGGCGTAAATTTCCGGGGTGACCACAGGTGCCGGCGAGTAGGCGCCCATGCCGCCGGTGTTGGGGCCCCTGTCGCCGTCGAGCAGGCGCTTGT
>DAOMFG010000070.1:0-7714 GCA_035429685.1 Methylophilaceae bacterium
ACCGTCACGGCCTTGCCCCTGCCTGCATGGGCCGACGGAATGTCCATCGTCGCCTTGTCGGATTCCAGCGTGATCAGCGAATCGTCGACGTTGATGCTGTCGCCGACCTTCACGTGGACCTCGATGACATCGACGCTGTCGAAATTGCCGATATCCGGCACTGCGATTTCAATGGTTTGGCTCATGACAATTCCCAATTACAGCAGCAGACGGCGCACGTCAGACAGCATCATGCGCAGGTGGCTGGTAAAGCGCGCACCGTCGGCGCCGTCAATGACGCGGTGATCGTAGGACAGCGACAGCGGCAGCATCAGGCGCGGTTCAAAGGTCTTGCTCTTGGCATCCCACACCGGCTCGATGCTGGAACGGGAGACGCCGAGGATGGCCACTTCCGGGCAGTTGATGATGGGCGTGAACGCCGTACCGCCAATGCCGCCCAGGCTGGAAATGGTGAAGCAGCCGCCCTGCATTTCCTCGACCTTCAGCTTGCGCTCACGCGCCTTGGCGGAGAGTTCGCCAAGGTCGCGCGCGATGTCCAGCACGTCCTTCTCGTTGACGTTGCGGATCACGGGGACGACCAAGCCATCCGGCGTATCGCAGGCAAAGCCGACGTTGTAGTACTGCTTCAGAATCAGCTCATCTCCGGCCGGGGACAGCGATGCGTTGAAATTGGGGTAAGTGCGCAGCGCGTTGACCACGGCCTTCATCAGGAAGGCCAGCGTGGTGAGCTTGACGCCGCGCTTGTTGGCTTCGTCCTGCATCGACTTGCGGAAGTCTTCCAGATCGGTGATGTCGGCGTTGTCGAACTGGGTAACATGCGGCGCAGTAACCCAGTTGCGATGCAGGTTGGCCCCGGAAATCTTCTTGATGCGCGGCAACGTCTGCGTTTCGACCGGACCGAACTGGCTGAAATCGATGGACGGCAATGCGAGTACCGCCAGACCGCCGCCTGCCGCAGCTTCTGCGCGCGGCTTGGTCAGTTCGCCCTTGACCCAGGCCTGCACGTCGTCCTTGCTGATACGGCCCTTGGTCCCGCTGCCGGTGACGCGGGTCAGGTCGGCGCCCAGTTCGCGGGCGAACTTGCGCACAGAGGGACTGGCATGCGGGTTCTTGCCGGGGGCGAATTCGGCGTGCGCGGCGACCGGGTTGGGCGTGCCTTGTGGCGCGATCGGTTTCGGTACTTCAGGTGCCGGGCGCGAGGGTGGCGGAATTTCCGCGACGGCAGCAGCAACAGGCGCCGCGGCCGGCGCCGATTCTGCAGCAGGCTTCGGTGCTTCGACTGCTGCAGCGCCTTCGGCGGCTTCGATCAGTGCGACCAGTGTACCTTGAGCCGCCTTGTCGCCGACCTTGATCTTGACTTCCTTAACCGTGCCGGAGAACGGCGACGGGATGTCCATGGAGGCCTTGTCCGACTCCAGGGTAATCAGCGAGTCATCCTGGTTGACGCTGTCGCCAGTCTTGATATGCACCTCGATGACGTCGACGCTGTCGAAATTGCCGATATCGGGAACGAGCACTTCCTTGATTGCCATGTTCTCGTTCTCCTTAAGCCATCAGGGGGTTGGGTTTGTTGATGTCGATGCCATACTTCTTGATGGCTTCGGCGGCCTTGGCGGCCGGCAGCTTGCCGTCGTCGGCCAGTGCCTTTAGCGCCGCCAGCACGATGTAGTGGCGGTCGACTTCGAAGTGCTTGCGCAGCGCCTCGCGCGAATCCGAACGGCCGAAGCCGTCGGTGCCCAGTGCGACGTAACGTTGCGGCACGAACGCGCGAATCTGGTCGGCAAATTCTTTCATGTAGTCGGTCGATGCGATGACCGTACCTTCGACCTTCTTCAGGCACTTCTCGACGTGGCTTTCCTTCTGCGGTTTGTCGGGGTGCAGCATGTTCCAGCGGTGCGCATCCAGGCCGTCACGACGCAATTCGTTGAAGCTGGGCGCACTCCAGATATCGGCGGAAACACCCCAGTCCTTCTCCAGCAGTTCGGCGGCGGCAATGACTTCGCGCAGGATGACGCCGCTGCCCATCAACTGCACCTTCGGGCCCTTGGCCTTGGATTTGCTGAACTGGTACAGGCCCTTGATGATGCCTTCCTCAGCGCCTTTGGGCATTTCCGGGTGGCTGTAGTTTTCGTTCATCACCGTGAGGTAATAGAACACGTCTTCCTGTTCCTGCACCATGCGGCGCAGCCCGTCCTGCATGATCACCGCCAGTTCATAGGCAAAGGTCGGATCGTAGGACACGCAGTTCGGGATCATGGCCGCCATCAGTTGGCTGTGGCCGTCCTCGTGCTGCAGGCCTTCGCCGTTCAGCGTGGTACGGCCGGCAGTAGCACCCAGCAGGAAGCCGCGCGCGCGCGAGTCGCCCGCCGCCCAAGCCAAGTCGCCGATGCGCTGGAAGCCGAACATCGAGTAGTAGATATAGAACGGGATCATCTGCACGCCGGTGACGCTATAGGAGGTCGCGGCTGCCAGCCAGGACGAGAACGCGCCGGCCTCGTTGATGCCTTCTTCCAGGATCTGGCCGCTCTTCGATTCTTTGTAGAACATCACTTGGTCGGAGTCTACGGGCTCATACAACTGACCGACGGAAGAATAGATGCCCAGCTGGCGGAACATGCCTTCCATGCCGAAGGTACGGGCTTCGTCCGGGACGATAGGCACGACGTACTTGCCGATGTTCTTGTCCTTGACCAGCGTGGACAGGATGCGCACGAAGGCCATGGTGGTGGAAATCTCGCGGTCGCCGGTGGCGCCCAGCATGTTGTCGAACGCCGACAGCGGCGGGGTTTCCAGTGTGTTGCCCTTGCGGCGGCGCGACGGCACGTAGCCGCCAAGCGCGTTGCGGCGTTCGCGCAGGTATTGCATTTCCGGACTGTCTTCCGCCGGGCGGTAGAACGGCAGCTGTTCCAGTTCGGCGTCGGAGACTGGAATCTCGAATCTATCTCTGAAGGCACGCAGTGAATCCATATCCAGCGCCTTGGCCTGGTGGGTCGGATTCTGCGCCTCACCGGCGGCACCCATGCCGTAGCCCTTGACGGTCTTGGCCAGGATCACGCTCGGCTGGCCGACATGCTTGGTTGCAGCATCATAGGCCGCAAACACCTTGTGCGGATCGTGGCCACCGCGGTTGAGGCGCCAGATGTCCTGGTCGGACATGGCGGCCACCATTTCCTTCAGTTCCGGATACTTGCCGAAGAAATGTTCGCGGGTATAAGCGCCGCCCTTGGCCTTGAAGTTCTGGTATTCGCCGTCCACGGCTTCTTCCATGCGCTTTTTCAGCAGGCCATTGCTGTCCATTGCCAGCAATGGATCCCAGTAGGAACCCCACAGTACCTTAAGCACGTTCCAACCGGAGCCACGGAAGGCGGCTTCCAGCTCCTGCACGATCTTGCCGTTGCCGCGTACCGGCCCGTCGAGACGTTGCAGATTACAGTTGATGACGAAAATCAGGTTGTCCAGCTTTTCGCGCGCAGCCAGTGAAATGGCGCCCAGCGACTCCGGCTCGTCCATTTCGCCGTCGCCGCAGAATACCCAAACCTTGCGTTGCGAGGTATCTGCGATGCCGCGGTCATGCAGATATTTGAGGAAGCGGGCAGTGTAGATGCCCTGCAGCGGGCCGAGGCCCATGGACACGGTGGGGAACTGCCAGAAGTCTGGCATCAGCCACGGGTGCGGGTAGGAGGACAGGCCATTGCCACCGGTTTCCTGGCGGAAGTTTGCCATCTGCTCTTCGCTGATGCGGCCTTCGATGAAGGCGCGGGCGTAGATGCCGGGCGAGGAGTGCCCCTGGAACAGCACCAGGTCGCCGCCGGAAGGGTGTTCCGGCGAGCGGAAGAAATGGTTGAAGCCGACGTCGTACAGCGTGGCGGCGGACTGGAAGCTGGCGATATGGCCGCCCACGCCCGGGGATTTTTCGTTGGCGCGCATCACGGTGGCGATGGCGTTCCAGCGGATCAGCGCGCGGATGCGGCGCTCCATGCTCGGGTCGCCTGGCAGCTTGGCCTGCTGGTGCACCGGGATGGTGTTGACGTAGGCCGTGGTGGCGTTGTACGGCAGGTAGGCGCCGGAGCGGCGTGCCTTGTCGATCAGGGTTTCCAGCAGGAAGTGGGCACGTTGGGTGCCCTCCTGTTCCAGTACGGCATCGATGGCGTCCAGCCATTCCTGCGTTTCCTGCGGATCAATATCGGGGATGGGCGAAGCCATAATCAGGTGCTCTCCTAGGTCGTTCGCCATAGTTTCGGCATCACAGGGCCGTTGATGGCGAATTCGGCTGAATTGTTGCAGCCCCGGGCTGCATGCGAAGGCGCTATCTTCGCTAGTTTGACCGTTTTGGTCAAGCTTGGAAGCGCCTGTTGCAAGCTGCTTATTGGCCAGGAAAGCCCATCGATACTGGGCCGTATCGTTTTCGGAGGTAAGCCCGGTACTCAAGCGTATGGAAACAGTACCGGGTAAACTATGCCCTGCAAACTCTGCATGGACTCACAACCGGCTGGACAAGGGGTTTTCTGCAAATGAAATCATCGGCAATTTCGTTATTTTTTCTGCTTGTTACGCAAGAAGTATTGGGCAATGGACTTGTTACGGGAACCGCCGCCTACCGTGAACGCATCGCAATGCCGCCGGATGCGGTGTTCGAGGCAACACTGGAGGATGTTTCGCTGGCGGATGCTCCCGCCAAGACGATCGGCCAGGTGCGTATTGAGGCGCTAGGCAGCCCACCCATCCATTTCGAGATTCCTTATGACGAGGCGCGCATCGAAGCCAGGCATAGTTACGCGGTACGTGCCCGCGTGTTGCGGAGTGATGGCCTAATGTTTTTCACGGATCGCAGCTATCCGGTGCTTACTCGCGGGCACGGCAAGCAGGTGTCGATGATGATGCACTTAAATCCCGGGCCAGGTTCCGGCAAAAATGCCACAGACGAGCAAGTTATCGGCCCGTTGCCGGCAAGCTTTGCCGGTGACCTGCCCTGTGCCGATTGCCAGGGTATACGCTATCAACTCGACCTGTTCGCGGATCACGCTTTCTTCCTGCGCATGTCCTACATGGGGAAGAATCGCGCTTTCGACGATATCGGCACCTGGTCACTTGCCGATGGCAGGACGCTGATCCTCGACGGCGGTCGCGAAGCCAGGGTCAGATTTTCCGTCAAGGAGGCAGCGACGCTGAGAAAACTGGACCAGGAGGGGCGGGAGATCGAGTCCGCGCTCAATTACGACCTGAAGCGTGAAGCCACGCTGCAGCCAATCGAGCCCCAGATTTTCATGGGCGGCATGTATCACTACATGGCCGACGCCGGTATCTTTACCGAGTGCCTGACCCGCCGCCGCATGCCGGTGGCGCAGGTGCAGGACAACGCGGCGCTGGAGCGCGATTATGTCAACTTGCGCCGTGAGCCGGGCGAGGAAATCATGGCGACGTTGGAAGGCCGGCTTGTGATGCGGCCGAAAATGGAAGGCGAAGGATTGCAACAGGTGCTGATCGTCGAGCGCTTTATCAAATTGTGGCCGGGTGAAAGCTGTGGTGCGCAGTTTTCTACGGCCAGCCTGGAGAATACCTACTGGAAACTTACGCGGCTCGGCGATGTGCCGGTGACTGTGAACGAGGGCCAGCGCGAGCCGCATCTTCTGCTAAGGCGGGAGGGTCGGCACGTGGGCGGATATGGTGGCTGCAACCGGCTGATGGGGCGCTATGAGCTGAATGGCGTGGAAATTACTTTTGGTAACATGGCCATGACCATGATGGCTTGCCCTTCCGGCATGGACACCGAACAGGCCTTCCACAAGGCGCTGGCACATGTGAAGTCATGGAAAATCACCGGCGAGCATCTGGAACTGCTCGATGCTGGCGGTGTATCGCTGGCACGCTTCGAGGCGATCTACATGAAGTGAGGATGTTGGTTTTTGATTGTGCCGGGCATGAGAACACCACCTTTGCGGCTATAATGACCTCCAATTCATTTCTGGGTGGGCGACCATGAATTTGCATGAATATCAGGCCAAGCATCTGCTGCAACAGTATGGTTTGCCGACGCCGCGCGGCATCGTGGTTGATGCCGCAGAAGCGGCCGTAGCTGCGGCGCGCGAGTTGGGCGGCGAAGCCTGGGTGGGCAAGGCGCAGATTCACGCCGGTGGACGCGGCAAAGCGGGTGGCGTCAAGGTGACGCGTTCGCACGACGCGTTGCAGAATCTGGCGACGCAGTTGTTGGGGAGCCAATTGGTGACCTTGCAGAATGCACCGGATGGCCAACCGGTGCATCGGCTGCTGATCGAGGAAACACTGCCGATCGCGCGTGAGTTGTACCTGAGCCTGCTGGTGGATCGCAGCGTCGAGCGCGTGGTGGTGGTGGCTTCCGCCGCCGGCGGCATGGAGATCGAGGAAATCGCCCACGAATCCCCCGACAGGATTCTGCGCGAAGTATGCGACCCGCTGCTGGGCCTGGTGGACTATCAGGCACGCAGCCTGGCCTTTGCGCTGGGCTTGGCTGGCGAGCAGATTGCTGCCTTCACCAAACTGCTCAAGGGGTTGTACCGGCTGTTCAGGGAAAACGACTTGAGCATGCTGGAAATCAATCCCCTGGTGGTGACTGTCACCGGGCAGCTGGTGGCGCTGGACTGCAAGATGAGTGTGGACGACAACGCACTCTACCGCCAGAAGGTTTTGGCCGAACAGCGCGACTGGAGTCAGGACGACGCCAAGGAAGCCGAGGCGCATGCCGCCGGCCTGAACTACATCGCACTCAACGGCAACATCGGCTGCATGGTCAACGGCGCCGGGCTCGCCATGGCGACCATGGACACCATCAAGCTGTACGGTGCAGAGCCGGCCAACTTCCTCGACGTTGGTGGCGGTGCCACCGCGGAGACGGTTGCCAAGGCGTTCAAGATCATTCTGGCCGACAGCAACGTGAAGGCGATTCTGGTCAACATCTTCGGTGGCATCATGCGTTGCGACATCATCGCCGAGGGCATCATCACCGCGGTCAGGGACGTTGGCGTCAAGGTGCCGGTGGTGGTTAGACTGGAAGGAACTAACGTGGAGCTGGGGAAAAAGATGCTGCGTGACAGCGGGGTTTCCATCATTTCGGCAGACGGGTTGACTGACGCCGCCCAGCGCGCAGTGGCGGCAGTGGTTTAGGAATTCACATGAGCATACTGGTCAATAAAAACACCAAAGTCCTGTGCCAGGGCTTTACCGGCAAGCAGGGTACCTTCCACTCCGAACAGGCATTGGCCTATGGCACCAAAATGGTCGGCGGCGTGACGCCAGGCAAGGGCGGGCAAACGCATCTCGGCCTGCCGGTATTCAACACCATGCGCGACGCGGTACGCGCTACCGGCGCCAACGCCAGCGTGATCTACGTGCCGCCGGCCTTCGCGGCGGACTCCATCCTGGAAGCGGCGGATGCGGGTGTCGAACTGGTAGTCTGCATCACCGAAGGCATCCCGGTGCTGGATATGCTCAACGTCAAGGCGGCGCTCAAAGCCAACGGCACCAGAATGGTCGGGCCCAATTGTCCCGGCGTCATCACCCCGGACGAGTGCAAGATCGGCATCATGCCCGGCAGCATCCATCGGCGGGGCAAGGTCGGCATCGTCTCGCGTTCCGGCACGCTGACCTACGAAGCGGTGGCCCAGCTCACGCCACTGGGGCTGGGGCAGACCACTTGCGTCGGCATAAGCGGAGGCCCGAACAAGGGGGTGCATTTCAACGA
>DAOMFG010000071.1:0-7662 GCA_035429685.1 Methylophilaceae bacterium
TCTGCTGGTGCTTTGCAAGTTCATATTGCGGATGTGATGGCAGCCCAGGGTAATAGACCCGTTCCACCTGCGGCTGTTGTTCCAGCCACAGCGCAAGTTCCAGCGCGTTGCGGGAATGCGCCTCCATACGCAGGCTGAGCGTTTCCAGCCCTTTTAGGAACACCCAGGCATTAAACGCGCTCATGGTCGGCCCAGCGGTGCGCAGGAAGCCGTAAACCGGTTCCAGCGTATCCTTTTTTCCCAGCACCGCCCCGCCCAGGCAACGCCCCTGCCCGTCGATATACTTGGTAGCGGAGTGAATGACGATATCAGCGCCTAGGTCTATCGGTCGTTGCAATGCCGGCGAGCAAAAGCAATTATCTACAGCCAGAAAAGCCCCGGATTTATGTGCCAGCGCCGCCAATGCGCCAATGTCACAGATTTCGGTCAGTGGATTGGACGGCGTTTCCACGAAAAACAGCTTGGTGTTGGGCTTGACTGCCGCTTCCCATTCCTTGAGGTCGGTCAGCGAAACGAATGTCACGGTCAATCCCCAACGCTGCAGCATGTTACCGAATAATTGCACCGTAGTGCCGAACACACTGCGCGAAGCCACCACATGATCACCGGCGGAACACAAGCCCATCACGCAAGCCAGGATGGCGGCCATGCCGCTCGATGTCGCCACGCAAAATTCCGCCCCCTCCAGCGCCGCCAACTTGGCCTGGAACATGGTGACGGTGGGATTGGTAAAACGCGAATAGATGTTTCCCGGCTCCTGCCCGCCAAAACGCGCTGCCGCTTGGGCCGCATTGTCGAACACGAAACTGGAAGTAAGGAAAATCGGCTCGGAGTTCTCGCCAAATTCGGTATGTGCGCTGCCGGCCCGCACACCCAGCGTTTCCAGATGCAATGAGTTGTCCATGCTGTTATTCACCTTTTCCGCCTGCGAGCAGGCATAAAAAAACCCATTTCAGCATTGGCTAAAACGGGCTTTCTCGGCTCGCTTTAGCTGCATTTATTAAGCGCCCGCAAGCTGAAACTCTCAAATCGGCGCAGTAAAACAATAATTCCTGGCAACGCTTTTGTCAAACCGGCGTCAAACTGCCTCTTCTTCCTGCTCTTCCGATCCTACCAGATTAAGGTCAAGCTGCGTGCTGGAGTTGATGGGCTTTCTCAACTTGGCGCCATCGCCACGAGCGGACTCGATGGCTGAAAGATAGGCCTCGGTAATATCGCCGGTCACATAGTGGCCGTCGAAGCAGGAGCAGTCGAACTGCTTGAGCTCAGGATTGCTTAGCTGCACACCATGCACCAACGCTTCCAAATCCTGGTAGACCAGCGCATCGGCGCCGATCTCTCGGCATATCTGCTCGTCATTGCGGCCGGTAGCGAGCAGTTCATCACGTGTCGGCATGTCGATACCATAGACATTGGGAAAGCGCACCGGCGGCGCGGCAGAAGCAAAAAACACCTTGTTGGCGCCGGCTTCGCGCGCCATCTGCACGATGCGCTGTGAAGTGGTGCCGCGCACGATGGAATCGTCCACCAGCAGCACATTCTTGCCCTTGAACTCCATGCCGATCGGGTTGAGCTTCTGGCGTACGGACTTCTTGCGTAACGCCTGCCCTGGCATGATGAAGGTCCGGCCGATGTAGCGGTTCTTGATGAAACCTTCGCGATAGGTCAGATTGAGCGCGTTGGCCAGCTGTAGCGCGCTGGGGCGGCTAGTGTCTGGAATGGGAATGACCACATCGATATCGTGAGACCGCCACTCTCGGTGGATTTTATCTGCCAGGCTCTCGCCCATGTGCAGACGGGTCTGGTACACCGACACATTGTCGATCACCGAATCAGGGCGCGCCAAGTAGACGTATTCAAAAATACAAGGGTTGAGCACCGGGTTCTCGGCACACTGGCGCGAGTAGAAATTGCCGTCCATATCGATAAAAATGGCCTCGCCGGGCACGACGTCGCGCACCAGTTGGAAACCCAGCACATCGAGCGCCACGCTCTCCGAAGCAACAGCGTATTCCACGCCCTTGTCCGTTTCAGCCTTGCCGATCACCAGCGGACGGATACCGTGTGGGTCTCGGAACGCCAGCACACCATAGTTGGCGATCATCGCCACCACGGCGTAAGCGCCCTTCACCCGCTTATGCACGCCGGCCACCGCATCGAAAATCATGTCCACGTCGAGCGCGGTGCTACGCGCGCTGTTTTCGATCTCGTGCGCCAGCACGTTGAGCAGCACTTCGGAATCGGAATTGGTGTTGATGTGACGCAGGTCCTGCTTGAACATCTCGCTCTTGAGCTGTTCTGAATTGGTCAGATTACCGTTATGCCCTAGTACGATGCCGAACGGCGAATTGACGTAGAACGGCTGGGCCTCGGCGGCGGAAGACGAGCCGGCGGTCGGATAGCGCACATGGGCGATACCGGCATTGCCGAGCAGGCTACGCATGTGGCGGGTCTGGAACACGTCCTGCACCAGGCCGTTGTTCTTGTGCATGTAGAAAGTGCCACCATCGCTGGTGACGATGCCCGCGGCATCTTGGCCACGATGCTGCAGCACCAGCAACCCGTCGTACAACATCTGGTTGACGGGATTCTTGCCGACGATACCTATGATTCCGCACATAACAGGGTAGCCTCGATTAGTATTTCAAATACTTGGTCATTTCTTCAGGCAGCCATGGTTTGCATGCCAGCACCATGGCCTCCAACGGTGCACTGAACATCGCATTGCGCCAGCGCGCATCTTGCGGCAAGGAAGTCATTCCGCCCAGCAGCACCAGCACTGCGACAATCAACAACCCGCGCGCAAGGCCGAACACGGCACCAAGCCCCCGGTCCAGCACACCTAGTCCAACCTGTTTAAGCAGTTCGCCCAGCAAAATCGTGACCAGACTGACGGCCAGCAACGTTGTCAGAAAAAGCATTGCAAAAGCGGCCACCAGGCGCAGGGGCTCGTTAGGTATGGCTGCAGGCAACAGCGGCGCCACTTCCACCGCGTAAAACCTAGCAACGAAAAACGCGGCCACCCAGCCCGTCAACCCCAGCATTTCCCGCACCAGACCACGCATTAGACTCAACAGTACGGATACGCCGATGATGGCAAGTACCGCGTAGTCGAAAACCGTCATAGTGTGCTCGATGCAATTGCCTGATTGTCAGTTGCTTTTGACCAGCATGGTCTGATAGCCGGCTGCCTTGAGTTTATCGCTCACCTGTATGGCCTCCTCTTTGCTGCCGTATGGTCCGGCACGCAAACGAATTTTCTGGCCATCCCTGAGGGTGCTGGTCTCGATGCCCAATTCCTTGATCTTTCCCTGCAACTGCTTGACTCTCGATTCATCGGAGAACAGACCGATCTGCACCAGGTAGCTGCTTTTGGCCGCGTTTGCGGGAACGATAGCAGGGTTGGTTTCAGTGGATTTTGATGGCGTCTGGGACACAGCCGGCTTGGCAGGCATAGCCGTTTCCGAGTCATTCTTCTGTGCAGGTCTAACTTCCGCATTTTTCGCCTCTACCGGTGCCGGACTGCCGGCCACCTCCCCCGGGACGACCTTGGAGGTGAAGTCTGTGTCGTTCTGGCTGGGGATGGAGATCGCGATCTCTGGCTGTTGGGTTTGATCGTCATGATTGTCGAGAATGACTGGCAGCACCGTGACCATCAGCAGTACCAGAGCAATAGCACCTACTAAACGACGCCGCGCGCGCTTTTTGAACTGGATTTCCTGTTCACTCGACCGATCAACCACCATGAATTTCCTCCCCCATTGCCGGCAGATCGCGCATCACATCCGCCACTGTGTAGAATGAACCGAAGGCCGCAATTCTATCATTTTCGCCCGCACTCAAACAGGCTTGATGGAAAGCTGCCTCGACATCGGTAAAGCGATGCACTTGCACTTCCGGCACTACTTCTCGCAGGCAGGCACAAAGCGTATCAGCGTCAGCCCCACGCGAATGCCGAATCGGTGCCACGAACCAGGCATTGATCTCGCCCGCTAGCGCGGAAACCACCCCTGCAATATCCTTGTCGCCCAGCATGGCGAATACCGCTAGCGTACGCCCGGCATGGGGATGAATGCGCAGGTTTTCCGCCAACCCTTTTGCCGCATGCGGATTATGCGCCACATCCAGAATTACATGCGGCCTGCCACAGAACACCTGGAACCGTCCCTGCAACGTTACATGCATCAACCCGGCGCAAATCGCCTCCAATGCGACAGGCAGTTGCCGTTGCAGGCTATGTACTGCCTCAATGGCGCACGTGGCGTTACCGAGCTGGAAACTGCCATGCAGGGCTGGCATCGGCAAGTTCTGCAGGCTTGTGCCGGAGGAAACGAAGTCCCAGACGCCACCTCGCACAACATAGCCAAAGTCCACCCCGATTTGCCTGAAATTTGCACCAGTTTTTTTCGCGCAATCTTCTACTGTAGCCGGTGGCTGTGGCTCGCCGCACAATGCAGGCACCCCTTTGCGATAAATGCCAGCCTTTTCCCTCCCGATGCTTGCGCGCGTGCTGCCAAGATAATCCAAATGATCGAGATCGACGCTGGTTACGATGGCGCAAGCCGGATCAAAGATATTGACCGCGTCCAAGCGTCCACCAAGACCGACCTCCAGAATTGCCACTTATGAGTCGCCCTGAATGAATAACCACATCGCCGCCAGCGTGCCGAACTCAAAATACGTAAGCGGCGTTTCTCCTCTCGCCTCTTCAACTGCGGCAAACGCGGCGCATAGCTGGCTGTCCGATGCCTCCACTCCGTCAACACGCACCCGCTCGTTGTAACGCAACAGATGGGGAGAGGTGTAGCAGGCAACCCGGTAGCCCGCCTCGAGGTAGATGCGTTCCAGCATGGCACAGGTAGATCCCTTGCCATTGGTGCCACCGACGGTAATGACCGGGAATTCCGGATGAAGGGCCAGCCGGTCCCGTACCTGCCCGACGCGATCGAGGCCGAGCGCGATGGACTTGGGGTGCAGCTGTTCGAGGTAAATCAGCCAGCCGCTGAGATCGGCTGGCATCGTGGATGCAGGTTTAGGCAACGGCGGGATGGCGCATCAGGTTGCCGATCAGGGTGGCGAACTTGTCGCGCATCTCGCGGCGGTCGACAATCAGGTCGATCGCGCCATGCTCCAGCAAAAACTCGGCGCGCTGGAAGCCATCCGGCAGGGTTTCGCGCACCGTCTGCTCGATCACGCGCGGGCCGGCAAAACCGATCAGCGCCTGCGGCTCGGCGATGATGATATCGCCCAGCATGGCAAAGCTGGCCGAAACCCCACCCATGGTGGGGTCGGTCAGTACCGAAATGAACGGCAATTTTGCCTGACTCAGTTGTGTCAATGCGGCACTGGTCTTGGCCATTTGCATCAGCGAGAACAATCCCTCCTGCATGCGCGCGCCACCACTGGCGGAAATGCAGATGAATGGTACCTTCTGTTCGATGGCGGCTGACACCCCACGCACGAAGCGTTCGCCTACCACCGAACCCATGGAACCACCCTGGAACTTGAACTCGAACGCAGCGACCACCGCCGGCACGGTCTTGATCGCCCCTTGCATCACCACCAGCGCATCGGTCTCGCCGGTTTCCGCCTGGCTGGCCTTGAGTCGATCCGGATAGCGCTTGCTGTCCTTGAACTTGAGGGGGTCCAGAGGAGTCACCTCGACTCCGATTTCATAACGCCCCTCGGCGTCCAGAATGAAGTCCAGCCGGGTGCGGGCGGAAATGCGGTTGTGGTAGCCGCACTTGGGACAAACTTCCTGATTGTTTTCCAGGTCGGTGCGGTATAACACCGCCTCGCAACAAGGACACTTGCTCCACAGACCTTCCGGCACTGTTTTCTTGCTGGCACCTATACTGCGCTTGATTTTCGGGGGGAGAAGTTTCTGTAACCAGCTCATGATGTAAGCCCTTTATTATGCGTCAATCGCACCACGCAACTCAGCTGTAAGACTGGCCAAGTTGCCGGCAACATTTTCCGTGGACGAATTCTCGATTTCCTGCACCATGCGGCTGCCCACCACCACGGCATCGCCAATCGCGGCAATGGCCTTGGCTGTGGCTGCATCGCGCACACCGAAGCCCACGCCGACCGGCAATTCGGTATGCTGACGAATGGCGGCAACCTTGTGCGCGACATCGGCCACGTTCAGATGGCCGGCACCGGTCACGCCCTTGAGCGAGACGTAATAGATGAAACCGCTGGCCAACCTTACGATG
Source organism: Methylophilaceae bacterium (assembly GCA_035429685.1). Lineage (GTDB taxonomy): Bacteria > Pseudomonadota > Gammaproteobacteria > Burkholderiales > Methylophilaceae > DAOMFG01. The sequence goes on from DAOMFG010000071.1 coordinate 6,219, forward strand.
GCATCAACGCGTGCAGCCTCGGTGGTCGGCGACAGGAGAAAAATGGGGTCAATGCCATTTTCTTTCAGCTTGGCCACGAACGCTTCGCTCTCTTCGGGCGGATAGTCCACTGTCAACACACCATCAACGCCGCTCTCCTTCGCCGAACTTGCAAATTTCTCATAGCCCATGGCCTCGACCGGATTGGCATAGCCCATCAGCACCACCGGGGTGGATTGATCCTGCTGGCGAAACTCGGCCACCATACCCAGCACGTCGCGTAGCCTGACATGATGCGCCAATGCACGTTCGCTGGCGCGCTGAATCACCGGGCCGTCCGCCATGGGGTCGGAAAACGGCACGCCCAGTTCGATAATGTCGGCGCCGCTCGCTACCAGCCGGTGCATCAGTTCAACGGTAAGACCGGGGTGTGGGTCGCCGGCGGTGATGTAGGGAATCAGGGCTTTCCTGCCCTGTTTTTTCAAGATTTCAAACGTAGATTGAATGCGCGACATTAGAGCTTGATTCCGGAAAGGTTGGCCACTGTGTTGATGTCCTTGTCGCCACGGCCGGAGAGGTTGACCAGCAGGATCTGGTCGCGTGCCATGGTCGGTGCCAGCTTGGCGGCGTAAGCCAGCGCATGGCTGGACTCCAGTGCCGGGATGATACCTTCCATACGGCACAGGGTATGGAACGCCTGCAATGCCTCGTCGTCGGTCACCGCTACGTATTCGGCACGGTGCAAGTCCTTCAGCCAGGCGTGTTCCGGGCCGACGCCGGGATAGTCCAGGCCGGCGGAAATGGAATGGGTTTCGATGATCTGGCCATCCTCGTCCTGCATCAGATAGGTACGGTTGCCATGCAGCACGCCTACCGGACTGTTGGCGGTGAGCGGTGCGGCATGCTTGCCGGTCTCCATGCCTAGGCCCGCGGCCTCGACGCCGATCAGTCGTACGTTTTCCTCTTCGATATACGGGTAAAAAATGCCCATGGCGTTGGAACCGCCGCCGACGCAGGCGATTACGGCATCCGGCTGGCGGCCGGTGAGTTCCGGCATCTGCTGTTTGGCCTCGATGCCGATAATGGACTGGAAATCGCGCACCATCATGGGGTAAGGATGCGGTCCAGCCACCGTGCCGATGATGTAGAAGGTATTAGAGATGTTGGTCACCCAGTCGCGCATGGCTTCGTTGAGCGCATCCTTGAGGGTCTTGGAACCGGATTCGACCGGCACCACGGTGGCGCCCAGCAGTTTCATGCGGAACACGTTGGGCGCCTGGCGCTTGACGTCTTCCGAACCCATGTAGACCACGCATTCCAGCCCCATGCGCGCCGCCACGGTGGCCGTCGCCACGCCATGCTGGCCGGCGCCGGTTTCGGCGATGATGCGCGGCTTGCCCATGCGCTTGGCCAGCAGCGCCTGGCCGATACAGTTGTTGACCTTGTGCGCGCCGGTGTGATTGAG
>DAOMFG010000072.1:0-1094 GCA_035429685.1 Methylophilaceae bacterium
AAAAGTGGTATCGCTATTTTCCCCAGGGCGGTGCCTGTCTCGAACTGTGGCAGCCGCACCCGCTACTCAAGCAGGAGGCGAAAAAGAGTCCGGTGCAACTGTATTACGGCATTTTTAAAATACCCGTTCCTGACAACCCGCCCAAAAAGCTGCCGGCCAGTCCGGCTGAAATCGCGGATTTTCTCAATACCGGCTATGCCGGGAAGGTGGCGCTGGAACCACTGGCGGACTTGTTTCGTAAAGAGCTGGCGCAGGACGAGACGTTCAAGGATATCAGTGCCGAGGAGCAGTCCAAGATGTTGAAAAAACTGGAAAACAACGCCTACCTGCTGACTGGCAGCTACCACCCCAATAACGCCGTCGATGACAGCGTGGAGCTGGAAAAACTGGGACTGGTGCTGGTCACGCAGCAGGTTTGCGAGTGGTCACACAGTGAATAATTCCGCCCCCGAACTTCTCGCCCCCGCCGGCGACCTCGACCGCATGCGCGCCGCCTATGACTTCGGCGCCGACGCGGTGTATGCCGGCCAGCCGCGCTATTCCCTGCGGGCGCGTAACAACGACTTTACCCTGCAGAATCTGGCTCTTGGCATCGAAGAAGCGCATGCTCGCGGCAAGCTGTTCTTCGTCGCGTCAAACCTGATGCCGCACAACGCCAAAGTGAAGACTTACCTGGCGGACATGGAACCGGTCATCGCCATGCAGCCGGACGCGCTGATCATGGCCGACCCGGGACTGATCGCCATGGTGCGCGAGAAATGGCCGGAAGTGCCGGTGCATCTGTCGGTGCAGGCCAATACCGTCAACTACGCCACGGTCAAATTCTGGCAGGCGCTAGGGCTGACGCGGGTGATCCTGTCGCGCGAACTGTCGCTGGACGAAATCGAAGAAATCCGCCAGCAGTGCCCGGACATGGAACTGGAAGTGTTCGTCCACGGCGCGCTTTGCATCGCCTATTCCGGGCGCTGTCTGCTGTCCGGCTATTTCAACCATCGCGATCCGAACCAAGGAACGTGTACCAACTCCTGCCGCTGGGATTACAAGATGCACGATGCAGGGGAAGACGCCGGCGGCGTCACGCGCATCCACGAAGT
>DAOMFG010000072.1:1104-7656 GCA_035429685.1 Methylophilaceae bacterium
CGTAGCCGGAATCATCAAACCGCAGGAATTCGATTTCCGCGCCGAGATGGAAAAGTCCTCGCTGTCGGATTGCGGCAGCCTGCAGCGCCACCCGGCCGCAGATCAGGTCTACCTGATCGAGGAAAAGAACCGCCCCGGCGAGTTGATGCCCATCCTGGAAGACGAGCACGGCACCTACATCATGAACAGCAAGGACCTGCGCGCGGTGCAGCACGTCGAACGCCTGGTGAAGATCGGCGTCGATTCGCTCAAGATCGAAGGCCGTACCAAGTCGCGCTACTACGTGGCACGTGCCAGCCAGGTATACCGCCGCGCCATTGACGATGCCGTGGCCGGCCGACCGTTCGAGCCCGCCCTGCTGGGCGAACTGGAAGGCCTGGCCAGCCGCGGCTACACCGACGGCTTCTACCAGCGCCATTCCACTGTGGAACACCAGAACTATCTGCGCGGCTATTCGGAATCCAGCCGCAGCCAGTACGTGGGGGACGTGGTGAGTTACGACACGGCAACCGGACTGGCGGAAATCGAAGTAAAGAATCGCTTCGCCGTCGGCGACCGTCTGGAAATCATCCATCCCGCCGGTAACCGCGAAGTGGTGGTGGAAAGCCTGTTGAATGAAGAAGGTATACCTGTGGACACTGCCCCTGGCAGCGGCCACCATGTCAGACTGGCGCTACCACCCGGCAATGTGGAAAAAGCGCTGTTGGCTCGGTTTTTGAATCCATCGCAAAAACCGTAAAACCAACCCTCAGCTTTTGATATAGCTCTCCAACTGTTGAATCAGGAATTGCTGGTATTCGATGGTGGCCTGCACCAGATCGCCGATGGAAAGAATGCCGGCGACCTTGTCATGATCCAGTACCGGCAGGTGGCGGATGCGTTTATCGGAGATCAGGCTGAGGCAATACTCCACGGTATCGCCAAGGCCGACGGTGATAAGGCATTCCCGCGGCGTCATGATTTCACTGACCGGGGTGTCTCTGGACGACTTGCCCTTGAGCGCGACGCTACGTGCATAGTCGCGTTCGGAGAAGATGCCGGCCAGATCGCCGTTATCCATGACCAGCAAGGCGCCGACATGGTTTTCCGCCATGACCACCAAGGCATCGTAAACGGTAGTGCAGGAGGTGATGGAAAGTATTCCTACCGGCTTGGATTCAAGCAACTGACGCACGGTTTTCATGGTGCTTCTCCTCGGATGAATGGCCGTCGATGGTAAACTGCGGCCTTGATTGATCAGTGTAGACAAATTCTTCATTGCAATAAAGCGTTCCATTCAATTTCTCAGGAGCACCTCTGAATGCCTGAAAAATCCGCTCACCAAACCCGCGCTATGATTGCCTTGCTGGTGCTCGCCATCATCTGGGGCTACAACTGGGTGGTGATGAAAGTGGCGCTGCAATACTCCACGGCCTCCCAGTTCGCCGCCATGCGCACCTTGGGTGGCGGCCTGTTCCTGCTAGCCTTGCTGGCGGCGATGAAGAAGCCGCTCAGGCCGCGCGAAATACCCAGCACCATCGTGCTTGGCCTGTTGCAGACCACCGGTTTTACCGGCTTCATCATCTGGGCGCTGGTCAGCGGCGCCGCAGGCAAGACTTCCGTACTCAGCTTTACCATGCCATTCTGGGTGTTGCTGCTGGCCTGGCCGATGCTGGGGGAGCGCATCCGCGGCATGCAGTGGGGCGCCGTGGCGCTGGCGCTGATCGGTCTGGTCTGTATTCTGGAGCCGTGGCGCATGCATGGCAGCATGCACAGCACGATCCTGGCCGTGCTGGCCGGCGTCAGCTGGGCGCTATCGGTGGTGTTCCACAAGAAGCTGACGCGCCGCGTGCCCGACCTCGACCTGCTATCGTTCACCACCTGGCAGATGCTGTTCGGCTCGGTGCCCATTGTGCTGTTCGCGCTGGGCGACCTGGACCAGCCCATCCAGTGGACGCCCAGTTATACCGTGGCCATCATATACAGCGTGGTGCTGGCCAACGCGCTAGGCTGGATGGCCTGGCTGTATGCGCTGCAACGCCTGCCTGCCGGAGTTGCCAGCATGAGTTCCATGCTGATCCCGGTAATCGCCGTGCTGGCGGCCTGGCTGCAACTGGGTGAGCGCCCCTCCCCGCAGGAGGCCACTGGTATGGTTTGCATCATTGCTGCCCTGCTGCTGATTTCCTGGGTCAGCATTCGACGGCATGAGCGCGTGGACGCCGCCATGGGGCAGGATTAGTCCCCCTTGCCTGTGGTAAAATTCCGCACTTTTTCAGGTAATTGTAAGGACCATCACACATGGCAGGTCATTCCAAATGGGCCAATATCCAGCACCGTAAAGGCCGTCAGGATGCCAAGCGCGGCAAGATCTTCACCCGGTTGATCAAGGAAATCACCGTGGCCGCCAAGCTCGGTGGCGGCGACCCGGCGATCAACCCGCGCCTGCGCATGGCGATCGAAAAGGCCAAGGCCGAATCCATGCCCAAGGACAACATCGAGAATGCCGTCAAGCGTGGCTCAGGCCAGCTCGAAGGCGTCAATTACGAAGAAATTCGCTACGAAGGCTACGGCCTCAACGGCGCGGCGGTGATGGTGGATTGCCTCACCGACAACCGCCAGCGCACCGTAGCCGACGTGCGCCACGCTTTCAGCAAGTACGGCGGCAACCTCGGCACCGACGGCTCGGTAGCGTTCCTGTTCAAGCACTGCGGTATCCTGCTGTTCGCCCCCGGTGCGGATGAGGACAAGGTACTGGAAGCCGCGCTGGAAGCCGGCGCCGAAGATGTCGTCAGCGACGAGGATGGCAGTATCGAAGTTATCACCGCGCCCAACGATTTCTCCGCGGTTAAGGAAGCGCTGGAGGCCGCCGGCTTCAAGCCGGAAGTGGCCGAGGTCACCATGAAGGCCGCCAACGAAACCGTATTCACCGGCGATGATGCGGTGAAGATGCAGAAGCTGCTGGATGCGCTGGACGACTTGGACGACGTGCAGGATGTCTACACCAGCGCGCTGATCGAGGAGTAATCAAGACGCGCATCCTCGGCATAGATCCCGGCCTGCAAATCACCGGCTTTGGCGTGATCGACAAGGTCGGTGAAAAACTCGCCTACGTGGCCAGCGGTACCATCAAGACTGCCGGCGGCAAGAGCGGCAAGACCGAGGAATTGCCAGCGCGCCTCAAGATCATTCTCACCGGCCTGACCGAAGTCATTCAGACCTATCAGCCTACGCAGGTGGCCATCGAAAAAGTGTTCGTCAACGTCAACCCGCAATCCACCCTGTTGCTCGGCCAGGCACGCGGCGCGGCCATCAGCGCCGCGGTGCTGCACGACCTGCCAGTGGCGGAATATACCGCGCTGCAGGTCAAACAGGCCGTGGTCGGCAACGGCCACGCCGCCAAGGAACAGGTACAGGAGATGGTCAAGCGCCTGCTCGGCCTGCCGGCTGTACCCAAACCGGATTCTGCCGATGCGCTGGCCTGCGCCATCTGCCACGCCCATGGCGGGCAGGGCTTGGGGAAACTGGCGACCGCAGGATTCCGTGTCCGCGGAGGACGTCTGGTATGAAGGCTGCTGCCGTTACACTGGAACCCACCCCGGAGCGTTACGCCAACCCGGTCGCGCGCTATTTCGCCGCCACCCGCCCGCCGTTCCTCTCCGCAACGCTCGTTGCCTGTCTGCTCGGGCTGGCGATTGCGGCATACAGTGGTATCGCCATCGACAAGGCGACCGCATTGATTACCGCATTACTGGCCTTGCTGGTACATGCCGCAGTCAACGTGCTCAACGACTACTACGATGCCCTCAATGGCACGGATGACGCCAACACACAGCGCGTGTTCCCATTCACCGGCGGCAGTCGCTTCATCCAGAATGGCGTGCTGACGCCCTCCCAGACCGCCTGTTTTGGCTATGCCCTGCTGGCGCTCTCTGTGCTGGGTGGACTGTGGCTGGCATGGCAGTCCGGCGAGGGCTTGTTTGCCTTGGGGGTCGCAGGATTGCTGATCGGCTGGGCTTATTCCGCCGCGCCGCTGAGGCTGAATTCACGCGGATTGGGCGAACTGTGCGTGCTGGCCGGTTTCCTCGGCGTAGTGGTTGGCGCTGACTACGTGCAGCGCCACACCTTCTCCGCGCAGCCCTGGCTGGTCGGCCTGCCGTATGCACTGCTGGTCACCAACCTGCTCTACATCAACCAGTTTCCCGATCGCGTTGCCGACTCCGCCGCCGGCAAGCGCCACTGGGTAGTGCGCCTGCCACTGCCGGTCGCAGCGCGCATTTACCCATTGCTAGTCGGGTTGGCGTTGGGCATGTTGCTGGCGCTGGCGCAGCGCGGATTGATCCCGGACATTGCCCTGGCGTCGGGGCTGCCCATGCTGCTCTCGTTCAAGGCCGCCGCCATTCTGCGCCGCCATACCGCCCAGCCTGCCGAACTGTTACCGGCCATCCGCCTGACCATCGCCGCCATGCTCGCGCATGGTATCCTGCTGGCAATTTTGTTGTGGTGGGGTGCTGCATGATCGGTCGCTTGTCCGGCGTATTGCTGGAAAAAAATCCGCCGCAGGTGCTGGTGGATGTGAACGGTGTCGGCTACGAGGTCGAGGTACCAATGAGCACTTTCTACAACCTGCCGGACACCGGCGCCAAGGTGACGCTGCTGACCCAGTTCGTGGTGCGCGAGGACGCGCAACTGCTGTATGGCTTCTTCAGCCAGCGCGAACGCGAGACATTCCGCCAGTTAGTCAAGATCAGCGGCATCGGCGCCAAGTCGGCACTCGGCATTCTCTCCGGCTTATCTGTGGACGACCTCGCCCACGCCATCGCCGCGCAGGACGCCGCCCTGCTGGTACGCATTCCCGGCATCGGCAAGAAAACCGCCGAGCGCCTGCTGCTCGAACTACGCGACAAACTGCCGGTGTCAGGCACCGCCGCCATTCTTGCCGGCAGCCAGCCGCACGCTGCCGGCAACGACGTGCTCAACGCCCTGCTGGCGCTGGGTTACCACGAGCGCGAGGCGCTTGCGGCTATCAAGCAGCTGCCGGCCGGCGCTTCGGTGTCGGACGGCATCCGGCAGGCACTGAAAGTATTGTCCAAGTCATGATCGAAACCGACCGCCTCATCGCCGCCGACCCGTTGGGCAAGGAAGAAGAAGCCCTGGAACGCGCCCTGCGCCCCAAGGTGCTGGATGAATATATCGGCCAGGAAAAGGCGCGCGGGCAGCTGGAAATCTTCATCAACGCCGCGCGCGGTCGTGCGGAAGCGCTCGACCACGTCCTGCTGTTCGGCCCGCCGGGGCTGGGCAAGACCACGCTGGCGCATATCATCGCGCGTGAAATGGGCGTCAGCCTGCGCCAGACTTCGGGGCCGGTGCTGGAACGCGCGGGCGACCTGGCGGCGCTGCTGACCAACCTCGAACCCAACGATGTGCTGTTCATCGACGAAATTCATCGTCTTTCGCCTGTCGTCGAGGAAATCCTCTATCCGGCGATGGAGGACTACCGTCTCGACATCATGATCGGCGAAGGGCCGGCGGCGCGCTCGGTGCGGCTCGACTTGCCGCCGTTCACGCTGGTCGGCGCCACCACCCGCGCCGGCATGCTGACCAACCCGCTGCGCGACCGCTTCGGCATCGTGGCGCGGCTGGAGTTTTATACGCCGGAAGAGCTGTCGCGCATCGTGCACCGCTCCGCCGGCCTGCTGGAAGTCGTCATGGACGCCGCCGGCGCACTTGAAATCGCCAAGCGTTCGCGCGGCACGCCGCGCATCTCCAACCGCCTGCTGCGCCGCGTACGTGACTACGCCCAGGTGAAGGGCGACGGCAGCGTTTCAGCCGATGTCGCCGATGCCGCGTTGCGCATGCTGGACGTGGACCATCTGGGCTTCGACGTGATGGACAGAAAGCTGTTGCTGGCGGTGCTGGAAAAATTCGGCGGCGGGCCGGTCGGGCTGGACAATTTGGCAGCCGCCATCGGCGAAGAGCGCGACACCATCGAGGACGTGCTGGAACCCTACCTGATCCAGCAGGGCTACCTGATGCGCACACCGCGCGGCCGCGTGGCGACGCAATCGGCCTACCAGCATTTCGGCCTGCCCATCCCTAAACAGTTTGGCGGACAGTTGTTCGATGAGTAGCTTCGCCTGGCCGATCCGCGTCTACTACGAAAGCACCGATGCCGGCGGTGTGGTCTACCACGCGGAGTACCTCAAGTTTTTCGAGCGTGCGCGCACCGAATGGCTGCGCAACCTGGGTTTCGAGCAGACGGAACTGCGCGCGCAGGAGGGGGTCATTTTCGTGGTACGCAGCATGCAGATACAATACCTTCAGCCGGCGCGTTTCAACGAGCTGCTGCAAGTGGTCAGCCGCCTGGTGGAAGTGGGTCGTAGCCGTTTCGTGTTCGAACAGTCCCTGCTGCGCGGCGAAGAACTCCTCAATCAGGCCACGGTCGTGGTGGTATGTGTTTCGGATGGCGCCTTCAAGCCCACGGCGCTTCCCGCAAGAATTCGTCAACAATTTGAGAAAGCTTTAACGTGAATGCAACTCAATATTTGTCCCTGTTAACCCCTATTACCGGCTCCG
>DAOMFG010000073.1:0-7634 GCA_035429685.1 Methylophilaceae bacterium
TGCGTCCTAACAACCTGAAAGGGTGGGGAAATCGGTCAAATCCTGCGAATTTGGGCAACAATAGGCCCCACCACACCCTTCAGATAGTCTCTTTTTATTACCATACGCATAATTTTACTTCATTAGTCCGACAGACTCCTAGTGATGCCGATGAATCGCTGTTGTCGGGTCGGAGCAGGTAAGTCGTAATGATTGCCGATTCCACGGCTAAGGGGCGGATTACGACATCTGGCCGCTGACTGACCGGAATCTTCGTCGCCGTCATGAAGCCGACGCCGTAACCGGCACCGACCAACGTGAGCATCATGTCCAGCGAGGTCACATGCTCAACGACGTTTTGCCGATGCTCTAGCGGCCCCAGGAGTCGGGCCAGTTCACGGCAGTAGCCTTCGCATACCTGCGGGTCGCACAAGACGAGCGGATGCCCGCCGAGTTCATGAAGTGGGACTTCCTTGTGTACGAGTAGCGCGTGCCGTGCTGGCACGGCAACTACCAGCGGATCCCGCCACAGGGGTTCGGCAACGATACCGTCGCCGACATCTGCAGTATGTGCGAAGCCGATCATGAAATCGCCTGACCGCAGGCCGCGCAATTGTTCGGCCAACGGGACTTCGGACAGGCGTATTTCGATCTCCGGTTCCTCGGCGCGGCAACGGGCCAGAAACGCCGATAGTCGAGGATCAATCGCGCCGTCAGACAACGCGATGCGCAATTGGCCGTGAAAGCCGCTGGCGGCGGCCTTCACGCTGTCCCAAGCTTGCTGTAGCGAAGCAAAGACACGGGGCACATGTTCCAGGAACATTCGACCTGCACGGGTCAGTCGGGTGCTGCGTGTGGTGCGCACGAAGAGCTGCGCTCCCAAGTCTTCTTCAAGTTCCTTAATAGCACGCGACAACGGAGATTGTTCGATGTGTAGCCGCTCCGCAGCGCGAGCGAAATGAAGCTCCTCTGCTACTGCCAAGAAGCAACGCAGATGTCGAATCTCCATATTTCTGCCGTCCCTTGCTCCAGTTAGAAGGAGGAAATAGCCTCCGACTCAATCACGCGCTTTCATGTGTTCATGGGCATCAGCCCTTAGACGCATTGCCAACAGCCTTCGCACCTGAGCCAGCGCGTACGCATCGACGTGAAGGACGATCAACGGTGCGGCTCCATCTCTGCTGGAGCTGGGCTCGACGCAGTCAATCTGAGTCAACGGGATGCCCCAGGTACAGGTCGCTTGGGAGAGAGCCGACCGCTCAGCTTGAGGCCGTCGCGCATATTCAATGCAAGCAGTGAAAAGTTCACAGCGCCGGCCAGCAACTCCACGCCTTGTAGTGCATAGAACATGCCGTCGAAACGCCCCGCATTGGCCCACGACGCCAGAACGAATGCGCTGGGCAGCAGTATCAACAGGCCGTTGGCCGCCACGATCTTCATCCTCTTCCCCTTGATACCAACAAGGCGGCCACCACGGCCCTTCGCGAGCGAAAAACCACTGCCGCCCGTGGCCGCCATCGACGGGATCAAGAGCCACATACCGCTTAACACTGCGTTCTTGACAGCAGCGACACTTGCCGGATCCATGAAAAGCTCTGACACGAGGGTTGAGAGCCAGAACGTGGTAATGCAAAGGATCGCGACGGCTCCGAAGATGGCATGCAATTTCGATTTCATGGTTGGGCCTTTAAAAATGGGGGAACAGTCTGCAACGCGCGCAACATGGATTCGAGCGTTCGGGCGGCGGTGTTGGTGTCGCTAACCGGGATCAGCGCAGCCAGTTCGGCAGCCTGCGCGGCCCAGAGGGCATCAGCCTTGCGGTACCGAGCCCAACCCTCCGGCGTCAGGGCGTAGAACGGCGAACGCTGATTCGCCGGATTCGGGTGCGGTTTGACAAGCCCCTGTTCAGCCAGCAGGTTGAGTTGTTTTTGCGCGCCCTGGCGGGTGATGCCCATCGCCCCACCCACCTGGGGTGCCGTCAGCGGCGTGTCGGCAAGGGCGATAGCACCCAGCACCTGCCACCGTGCGCTGGTGAGGCCGAGCGGCGCGACCAGCTTGTCACCCCAGTGAAGCAATACGCCGTTCAGCCGAAACACCGCCAAGGTCAATTCGGTCACGGCGACGGCGTTGGGTTCCGGTACCGCGGGAGATAGATTTTGTCGATTCATGGCAACCAGTTTCCATTATTGGAAACCGGTTGTCAACTATGCTGGATCCAAGCTGGAGACGTTTGGACGGGCCGTCTGACATCGGCTGTGCCCACGAAAACTCCAAGTACGCCGCCAAGCGTCGATGAAGTGCATCACTGCGTCACACTGTCTTCCGGTAGCGGCGTATTGCCGATTACCTTGTTGATCGTGACGTAGCGCGTGTTCAAACGTCCCTCGCTGGCTGCCAGGTCGCGGCGGGCTTGCAAATAGCCGCGTTGGCTGTCGAGCACGGTAATGAAGTCGACAGTGCCGCCTTCATAGCGCGCCTGCGCCAACTGGTAGGCATCTCTGGCGCTGCGCACCCGGACTTCGAGTTGCTGCGCCTGTTGCTGCTCGGCGGTGTACGCGCTGAGCGCATCGTCGATTTCCTGCCACGCCTTGAGCACCGTCTGCTGATAGCTCACGGCTGCTTCCTGCTGCTCCAGTTCGCGCAACTGCACCACGCTCTTGCGCCGGCCGCCGTCGAACAGCGGCAGGTTCAGGCTCGGCCCAATCGACCAGATGCGACTACCCCAATCGGAGAATTCGCCGCTCAGATAGGACTCGTAGCCAAAGCGAGCACCCAGCCGAATGCTGGGGTACAAGTCCGCCTGCGCCACCCCGATGCGCGCGGTGGCGCGGTGCAGGCGGGCCTCGGCGGCACGGATGTCGGGCCGTTGCTGCGCGACTTCCGACGGCAGTCCGAGCGCCAGGTCGGGAAGCGTCGCCTTGCCATTGCTGGTAGCAGGCGCTGCCAGCATCTCGCGCAGCGCACCGGGTCGCTCGCCCAACAGCAACGCGACCTGATTGGCGCTGGCACCTTCCTGGGCCAGCAGGCCGGGAAGCTGCGCCTTGATCGCAGCCAGTTCGGCGCGTTGCTGTTCCAGGTTCAGATGGTCGATGACGCCACCCCGTACCCGTGCCTCCAGAATGTCCAGCCGTTCTTCCAGGGCGGTGACGTCCTCACGCGCCAGGCGGATTTGTTGCTGCGTGGTGCGCAGTTCAAAGTAGTTGCGCGCCACATCGCTGGCCAGGGTCAGCCGGGCCAGCTTCAGCAGCGCAGATTGCTGGCTCACATCGGCATCGGCGGATTCGATGGACCGACGAACACGCCCCCACAGATCCAACTCCCAGGACGCATCGAAGCCAGCCTGGTACAGAGTGAACGGTTCGGTCAGAAAATCCACGAATGCCTGTTGGTCTCCGGGGATCACCTCGAGCATCCGCATTCCGGCACCATATTCGCTCTGCCGCTGGCGATTGACACCAGCGCTCATACCGACCTCCGGCCCGCGCTGGGCTGCCGTGGTGCTGCGCTGGACACGGGCTTGCGCGAAACGCAGTGCGGCGGTCTGCAGATCAGGACTGGAGGTCAGGGCGCGCTGCACCAAACTGTCCAGCACCGGGTCGTTGAAGGTCTGCCACCATTGCGACGGCCAGGGCTTCTCGGCGCCGACCGGCGTGCGCAGCGACTCATGAGCACTGCGCCAGGTTGTCCAGTCGTCAGGCGCAGCGGGTGTCGGCTTGACGAAATCCGGCCCGACGGCGCAGCCGGTCAGGATCAGGGCCAGCACCAGTGCGGAGGCCGCCAAGCCGAAGTGCCGTGGGTGGAGATGGGAGTGTTGGAGGTCAAGCATACGGATACCCACGATCAGGAAAGCCGGTTGCGGAACAGCCAGGCCGCCAGCGGCAGCGTGGTGGCGGCCAGCACCAGCAAGGGGATGAATTCGCGCCAGATGTCGATGAGGCCTGCCCCTTCGAGATAGACGCGGCGCACGATGTCTATGCCGAAGCGCAGCGGATTGGCGTAGGTGGCGAGCTGCAGCACTTCGGGCATGTTGCGCACCGGCGTGAACAGGCCGGAGAGCAGCATCAGGGGCATGATCAGCAGGAAGGTGTAGAGCATCGCCTGCTGCATGGTCAGCGACAGGGCGGAGATGGAGAGACCCACGCCGACAGACGCGACGGTGAAGACGATCAGCCCGAAGTAGAGCAGCCCCACCGAGCCCTGTATTGGAATCTCGAACCAGAAACGGATGATCAGGAAAATGATGGTGGACTGCAGCAGCCCGATCAGGATGGAGGGCAGCGCCTTGCCGATCAGGATCTGCATCGGGGTGAGCGGCGTCACCAGCAACTGGTCGAAGGTGCCTTGCTCGCGCTCACGCGCCACCGACAGCGCCGCCAACAGCAGGGTCTGCAACATGCTCAGCGCGGCAATCAGCCCCGGCATCATGTTCCAGCGGGATTCCAGATTGGGATTGAACCAGGCGCGCCGTTCCACGCGAATGCCTGGGGCACCTTCACCACGCTTGGCGCCCAACGAGGCGTTGTAGGCGGTCACGATGGCGCCGACATGGCTGGCGGCCGCCCCCGCCGTCGAGGAGTTGCGCCCGTCCAGAATGAGCTGCAGGGGCGCGGGCTGGCCAGAACCCAGGCGCGCCGCGAAGTCCGGCGGGATGCTGAGCACCAGCAAGGCCTTTTCCGCATCGACCATGCCTGCGATCTGCTGCGGCGAGGTGAGCGTGGCGGCACGCACGAACACGCCGGTACCATCGAACCGCGCCAGCAGGTCGGTCGACGCCGCACTGCGGCTCTGATCCAGCACGGCATACGGCACATGCGTGAGGTCGTAAGTAGCGCCGTAGCCGTACAGCAAGGCCTGCAGGAAGGCAGGAGCTATCAGGAGGAAGCGGCTGGCCGGCTCTTTGATCAGCGCAAGCAGCTCTTTGCGCACCAGGGCGACGATCTGGGCCAGCGTGGAAATGAAGGAATCCATGGCGGTCAGTCCAGCGTCTTGCGCAGCGTGCGCTGTGTGGCGAACACCAGCACCACGGCGTAGAGGGAAAGGATGGCAACGCTGCGCAGGATGGTCGGCCCATGGTCGCCCGCCAGGAACAGTGTCTTGATCAGGCCCATGAAATGCGTGGCGGGCAGCAGTTGCGCCACGCCCTGGATCACCAGCGGCACATTGCGCAGGTCGAACACGAAGCCGGAAAGCATCATGGCCGGCATGAAGCTGATCAACATGGCCAGCTGGCTGGCCTGGAACTGGTTGCGCGTCTTGCCGGAAATGAACAGGCCCAGCAGCAGCGAGACGAGCAGATACAGCATCGAGGCCAGGAGCAGGATAGTGAGGGAGCCGCGTAGCGGCACCTCGAACAGGAAGCGCGCCGCCAGCAGGCACAGCATCAGGTCGATGGCACCGACCACCACGTACGGCACCAGCTTGGCGAAGATGAGTTCCAGCGGTCGCACGGGTGTGACGAACAGCGACTCCAGCGTGCCTCGCTCCCATTCGCGTGCGATCAGCAGCGACGTGAGGAAGGCGCCGATCAGCGTGAGCACCAGCACGATCAGGCCGGGTACCAGATACCAGCTGCTGTTGCCGGCTTCGTTGAACCACATGCGCTGCACCACTTCCACGCGGGCCAGCGCGGGCGCCTTGTTGCCGGCACGGTCGACCTGTTTTTGTGCCCCGATGGCGATGGCGCTGTTGACATAGCCCTCCACGGCCTGCGCGGTGGTCGAGTTGACGCCGTTGAGGATCAGCTGGATGCGGGCACCCCCCGCCGCGCGCCGACGCGAGAAGTCCAGCGGCACCCGCACGATGGCGTCCACCTCGCCTGCGCGCAGCAGGCGCTCGGCTTCGGCCATGTGTGTGACCCATACCGGTGAGAGGTAGGTCGAACCCGCCAGACTTGCGACGGCGTCGCGTGCGTTGGGCGAGCTGTCTTCCAGCACCACCGCGACCGGTGCGTTCTTGACATCGAAGGACAGGCCGTAGCCGAACAGCAGAATCAGCGCAATGGGCAGCAGCAGTCCCACCGCCAGATTGCTCTTGTCGCGCAGCATCTGGCGCACTTCCTTGCGCAGCAGGGCGATGAAACGCCGCATGAATTCCGGTTGACTCATGCGCGACCTCCTGGGTTCCTGTCCCGGTCGGCGGCGCGGCCGTGCTCGACGATGGAAATGAAGGCGCTGTTCATGTCAGCGCCGCCGTCACGGTCCGCCTGTTCGCGCACCGCCTGCGGCGTGCCCAGCGCCAGCACCTTTCCGGCGTCCTGGATGGCGATGCGGTCGCAGTACTCCGCCTCCTCCATGAAGTGGGTGGTGACAATGACAGTCACCCCGGCCTGAGCGAGCGCGGTGATGGTGCGCCAGAAGGCACGCCGCGCCAACGGGTCGATGCCGCTGGTCGGCTCGTCCAGGAACAGGATGTCGGGTTCATGCAGCAGACCGGTGGCCATGGCCAGGCGCTGCTTGTAGCCACCGGGCAGCAGGCCGCTGATGGCCGCTGGCTCCAGGCCGAAGCGGGCGATCGTGGTCGCCACCCGCGTGCGCAGCGCCTGGCCGCGCAGACCATAGGCACCGCCGAAAAATTCCAGGTTCTCGCGCACCGTCAGGTTGCCGTAGAGCGCGAACTTTTGCGACACGTAGCCGATGCGCGCCCGCGCCTGGGCGCGCGCCGTACGCAGATTCATGCCGGCCACTTCCAGATGTCCGCTGGTCGCCGGCAGCAGGCCGCAAAGCATGCGAAAGGTCGTGGTCTTGCCCGCGCCGTTGGGGCCGAGCAGACCGAAGATTTCGCCACGCGCCACGTCGAAGGAGGTGCTGGCGACGGCGGTGAAGTCGCCGAACTTGCGCACCAGGTCGCGCACCACGATCACCGGCCCGTCCCCATTACTATTCGAGGACACCTGCGGGGACGACGCGGGCGCTTCGGGAGACGATGCCGATACCTTGGTAGTCGTATCCGCGCCCTCGGTATGTTGCTGGCGCAGCATCATCATGAAAGCGTCTTCGAGTTCTTCCGGGCGCGGTTGGTAGGCGATGTCGCCGAGCAGTCCGTCCAGCGCCTGGGTTTCCGCCTTGGGCTGGCGGATGAACCACACCGCACCGCCTTTGGGCACCGCATCGACGATCAACTGGTCGGCGTCGATCAAACGCGCCTGCAGGTCGCGGGCGGGCATACCGGACGGTGGCGTGACCACATAGGTCAACCCTCGGGCGCGTTCGCGCAGCGCGCCGGGAGCGCCGTCGGCGAGCAGCAGGCCTTGGTGCATCACGAACACCTGGGCGCAGCGCTCGGCCTCATCCATGTAGGCGGTGCTGACGATCACGCTCAGCTTTTCGTCATCCACCAGCTGCTGCACGATCTGCCACAGATCGCGGCGCGACAGCGGATCGACGCCCACGCTGGGTTCATCCAGCAGCAGCAAATCCGGCGAACGCACCAGCGTGCAGGCCAGACCCAGCTTCTGCTTCATGCCGCCCGACAGCTTGCCGGCCGGGCGTGCGGTAAAGCGCGCCATGTCGGTCATTTCCAGCATGCGCGCGAAGCGTTCGCGGCGCACTTCCTGCGGCACGCCGTGCAGATCGGCATACAGATCCAGGTTTTCCTGCACGCTCAGGTCTTCGTACAGGCCGAAGCGCTGCGGCATGTAGCTGATGCGGTCCTGCACC
>DAOMFG010000074.1:0-7596 GCA_035429685.1 Methylophilaceae bacterium
CAGTTGAGTTGGAACACCGACGCCAATCTGCTGATCGGCGGCGCCAGCTACGACCGGGGCAATATCGACTTCAAGCAGACCAGCCAGTTGTTCAGTGCGTGGGATGCATCCCGTGGCGTAGGCGGGACTGTGGATGACGATGTCAACGAAGAAGTCGACATGAACGGCAGAACTTATACGAGCAGCCTGTTTGCCACGGACACTTACAAGCTGACCTCGCAGTGGGCGGTCACCGCCTCTGCGCGCTACAACTATACCAATGTGAGCAACCACGACAACCTGATCCCGCAGGCCGGCACCGGTTCACTGACAGGCCAGCAGGCTTTCCACCGCGTCAATCCAGCATTGGGTGCAACCTTTACTCCCAATGCCAGCCTCAATTTCTTCGGCGGCTACAACGAGGGCAGTCGCGCGCCATCTTCCATCGAAATTGCCTGTTCCGATCCGGCATCCCCGTGTCTGCTGCCAAACTCCATGGCCGGCGACCCGCCAACGCTCGACCAGGTGGTGGCCAAGACCTGGGAAGGCGGGGTGCGTGGCCGGTTAGGTAGCGGCGTGCAGTGGAGCCTCGGCGCCTATCGCACCAACAGCTACGACGATATCCAGTTCATCGCCAGCAATACCACCGGTGCAGGTTATTTCGACAACGTCGGCAAGACCCGTCGCGTCGGTCTGGACATGGGTTTGAATGGGGTCCTGGGTAAATTCCGCTGGAATGCCGGATACAGCTATGTCAAGGCCACCTACGAGTCCCAGTTCACCATGCTGGCCGAAGCAAATTCGCAATCTGGCACCGACTGTCAGGGTGCCGCCGTTGCTGGCGCCATCTGCGTCAACAAGGGTGACAAGATGGCCGGCATCCCCGAGCACCAGTTCAAGCTGCGGGGCGAATACAGCCTGCTTCCCAACTGGGTGGCAGGGGGCAACCTGGTCGCTTTCTCCGACCAGTACGCGCGCGGCAACGAAAACAATGCCGATCCTAACGGCAAGATCTCGGGCTATGCCTTCCTCAATCTGGACACCCGCTACAACTTCGGCAGCAGCGGCTGGCAGTTGTTCGCCAAGGTCAACAATGTCTTCGACCGTGAGTACTACACCGGCGGTATCCTGGGCGAGAATGCGTTTACTGGCGCAGGAAATTCCTTTTCCGCCAATAGCGGCAATTGGGAAGACGAACGCTTCCTCGCGCCTGGCGCCCCGCGTGCCGGCTGGGTTGGGCTGCGTTACGAGTTCGGTGGCGCCAAGGGCTCCGGCGCAAGTCTGGACTGAAGAGGGTTAGCATTGGCACATGCAGGCACGCGAAATTTTTGAGGGCAGATTGCCATTGGCAATGGATCAGAAGTTGCGTGTACTGCTGATCGAGGATGAGACATTGTTCGCCCGCGCGGTTGCCAAGCGCTTGCAGCAGGCGGGCTACGATTGCGAACGCGCCGAAACACTGGCGGATGGCCGTGCGGTAGCCCGGCAGTTCCAGCCCGAACTGGTATTACTGGATATGCGGTTGCCGGATGGAAACGGTCTGGATCTGCTCTCCGAATTTGCTGCCAAGGGCGTCACTGTTATCGTCATGACTGCTTTCGGCGAAATCAACGATGCCGTTGGCGCCATGAAGCAGGGTGCGACGGATTACCTGAAGAAGCCGGTCGATCTGGAAGAGTTGTTGCTGGCTGTCGAAAAAGCGCAGGATTCAACCAGGCTCAAACATCAGCTTGACTATTCCCGCCAGCGTGACAGCCACGCTGTCGAAGGGGTAGAGTTGTTGGGTGAAAGTGCCGTGATGCAGGCAGTACACGCTCAGGTTGAGCGCATTGCCAGGCTGAGTTCGCTGGCAGACACCATTCCGCCGACCGTGCTTATCAGCGGCGAAACTGGCACCGGCAAGGATGTGGCGGCGCGCCTGTTGCACCAGTCCTGCGCCAACCACGAGCGGCCGTTCGTGCACGTGGACTGCGCCTCGCTGCCGGCGGAATTGATCGAAAGTGAATTGTTCGGCCACGAGAAGGGTGCCTACACCAGTGCGCAGGGCGCACGCCCCGGACTGATCGAGGCGGCCGAAGACGGTACGCTGTTCCTGGATGAAATAGGCGAGTTGCCGCTGACCTTGCAGGCCAAGCTGCTCAATGTGCTCGAGCGGCGCGTGGTGCGCCGCCTTGGCTCCACCAGAGAGCGACAGGTGCCGGCACGCTTCGTTGCCGCCACCAACCGCGATTTGCAACAAATGGTGCTGGATGGCCGCTTCCGCGCTGATCTTTACTACCGCCTCAACGTGCTTGGCGTCACCATGCCGCCGCTCAGACAGCGTGGTGACGACATTGTGTCGCTGGCACGTCACTTCGCTGCCCAGACCGAGCGCCGCTATGGCTTGCCTCAACGCGAATTCTCCGTCGAGGCGATACAGGCGATAAGCAACTATTCCTGGCCGGGCAACGTGCGCGAACTCAAGCATCAGGTGAGCCGCGCCGTGCTGCTGAGCAAGGGCGCCACAGTCTCCGAGGACGATCTTTTATTGCCCTTCCACGTGCATGCATCTGCGCCAGCGGGCGAAGCCGCTTCCGCGGTCACTCTGGACGAGGCGGAGAAAGTGCTGATTGAAAACGCGCTGAAACAGGCTGGCGGCAATGTCTCGGAAGCCGCACGCCTGCTTGGTATCACCCGCATGACCATCCGTTACCGGATGGACAAGCATGGCATCAAGAGCGGCGACTAGCCCCGCGTGGTAAAATCTCCGCAACCACCCTGTAGCGGAGCCCTCATGAACATCGGTACCCCCCTCAGCCCCTCGGCTACGCGCGTCATGCTGCTCGGCAGCGGCGAACTGGGCAAGGAGGTCATCATCGCCCTGCAACGGCTGGGCGTCGAAGTCATCGCCGTTGATCGCTACCCCAACGCCCCCGGCCACCAGGTCGCACACCGGTCGCATACCATCAGCATGACCGATGGCGCCGCCCTGCGTGCGCTGGTAGAGCAGGAAAAGCCGCATCTGATCGTGCCGGAGATCGAAGCCATTGCCATTGACGCTCTGGCCGAGATCGAGGCTTCTGGTCTGGCACGTGTCATTCCTACCGCACGTGCGGTGCAACTCACCATGAACCGCGAGGGTATCCGCCGCTTGGCTGCTGAGCAGCTGAAACTGCTCACTTCTCCCTATGCCTTCGCTTCCAGCCTGCAGGACATGCAGGCTGCCATTGACGGCGGTATCGGCTATCCATGCTTCATCAAGCCGGTGATGTCGTCTTCCGGCAAGGGCCAGTCGCGCGTGACCGCACCCGACCAAGTGTCCGCCGCCTGGGATTACGCCGCCAGCGGTGGACGCGTGGACCAGGGCAGGGTGATCGTGGAAGGGCAGATTGATTTCGACTATGAGATCACCCAGTTGACCGTGCGCGCTGTCAGCGCGACCGGTGCGGTGGAAACCTATTTCTGCGATCCCATCGGCCACGTACAGATCAAGGGCGATTATGTGGAAAGCTGGCAGCCCCAGCCCATGAGTCAGAAGGCGCTGCAGCGCTCGCGCGAGGTCGCCAAGGCAGTCACCGACGACCTGGGTGGCCTTGGCCTGTTCGGCGTGGAGTTGTTCGTCAAGGGTGATGAGGTGTGGTTTTCCGAAGTCAGCCCGCGCCCGCACGACACCGGCATGGTGACCATGGCCAGCCAGCGTTTTTCCGAATTTGAATTGCATGCCCGCGCTATTCTCGGCCTGCCGGTGGATGTCGCTATGCGCGCCCCCGGCGCCAGCGCTGTAATCTACGGGGGGGTGGACAGCGACAATCTGGTGTACGAGGGCGTGGACGAGGCGCTGGCGGTGCCGGAATCCGACCTGCGCCTGTTCGGCAAGCCGCAAGCCTTTCAGCGCCGTCGCATGGGTGTGGCGCTGGCCACCGGCAAGGATGTCGAGGAAGCGCGTGTGCGTGCCAAGCTGGCGGCAAGCAAGGTGCGCCCGTTAACGGCATGAGTGAGCAGCCGGCAACATTCTACGAGGTAGTCGGCGGTGAAGAAGGTCTACGTCGCTTGGTGAAACGCTTCTATGAAATCATGGACAGCGAACCCAGGGCAGCCGGCATCCGTGCCATGCACAAGCCGGACTTAAGTGAGGCGAATGAAAAGCTGTTCCTGTTTTTGTCCGGATGGATGGGCGGGCCGCCGCTTTATGTCGAGAAGTATGGTCACCCCATGCTGCGGGCACGTCACCTGCCATTCCCGATCGGGGAAAGCGAACGCGACCAGTGGGTGTATTGCATAGTGCGTGCCATGCACGATGTCGGCCTGGAGGAAAAAGCGATGCTGCAGCTGGGAAACGCGCTGTGGGGAGTGGCTGATTTCATGCGTAACCAGCCGGAAACGGAAAAAGCGTAGCGCAGGCGGAACCGCCCGCGCTACTGAATCACTCGGTTTTTTGTAGCAGGCCTCCAAGGAGGGCGGCAACTTCCCGTTTCTGCTTGGTCGTTCGGCGCGGGGTGTGCCGAACGGGAGCGTTGCTACTATCCGGTTCGTAAGGGCGGTCGAACCAGGGGTCGCTGCTTGATTTCCTGACAGGAGCCGTAGCTGAACTTCTGCCTGGTTCGCGCTCCGTGCGGCGTTGTGGAGGAGTGCTGCGTTGTGGCTGTGGTGCCTTTTCCTCGTGAAATTCGCGCTTGATCAGCTTTTCGATTTCCTTCAGGTATTTCTCTTCTTCCGGTGCCACCAGCGAGATCGCTACGCCCGATGCCCCAGCGCGGCCGGTACGGCCGATGCGGTGGACATAATCTTCCGGTGCGTGCGGGATTTCGTAGTTGATGACCAGCGGCAACTGATCGATATCCAGCCCGCGCGCGGCGACGTCGGTGGCCACCAGCGTCGTGATCTTGCCTTGCTTGAAGTCTTCCAGCGCCTGCAGGCGCTCCTGCTGGCTCTTGTCGCCATGGATAGCGTCGGCAGCGATGCCGTCGCGCTGCAGCATGCGCGCCAGGCGGCCGGTGGTGAGCTTGGTTTTGGTAAACACCAGTGCCTGCACGTTATCGCGGCGCAGGATTTCAGCCAATAGCGCGTGCTTGTCGGCCTGTGCCACGCGATATATTTTTTGCTCGACGTTCTCTGACGCGGCGTTGCTACGCGCAACTTCTACCAAGGTTGGGTTGGTCAGGAAATCGTCGGCCAGCTTCTTGATGTCATTGGAGAAGGTGGCAGAGAACATCAGGTTCTGGCGTTGCTTCGGCAGCAAGGCCAGGATGCGCTTGAGGTCGGGCAGAAAGCCCATGTCCAGCATGCGGTCCGCTTCGTCCAGAATCAGCATTTGCACCTGGTTGAGTTGCACCGTGCGCTGCTCGACGTGGTCGAGCAATCGTCCTGGTGTCGCCACCAGGATTTCCACGCCGTTCCTGAGTGCTGGCGTCTGTGTCTTGATGTCGACCCCGCCGAACACCACCAGCGAGCGCAGCGGCACATGCTTGCTATAGGCCTGCACGCTTTCTTCCACCTGGATCGCCAGCTCGCGCGTCGGTGTCAGGATGAGCGCGCGCACCGGATGCCGTGCAGGCGAAGCACTGGTGCTGGCATGCGGCAGCAGTTTCTGCAGTAGCGGCAGGGTGAAGGCTGCGGTTTTTCCGGTGCCGGTCTGCGCCCCAGCCATCAGGTCGCGCCCATCCAACACCAGCGGAATCGCCTGTGCCTGGATGGGCGTCGGTTTGGTATAGCCTTCTTCTTCGACTGCGCGCAGGATCTCGGGCGCGAGGTTGAGGGAGGCAAAGGTCGTAATGTCGGTACTCACGGCGGGCAATTATACGAAATTCCGGCCGCCGCGCTTACTGAACGATTTATCGCCGTCGCGTTTCTTTTGGCCACCAAAGCCCTGGCCAGCATCACGACTGCCGGCACCCTTGTAACCGCCTGCCTTGTTGGCCGGACGGGTGCTATTGCGCGGTTTTCCGCTATCGCCGAACTTGTGTGGCTTGGGCTGCTGGATGCGCTTGGGTTCCAGGCCGGCGATCACCGCGACTTCCAGGCGTTGGCCGGTGAACTGTTCGATCTTGCGTAGCTGGAAACGCTCGGCGTGCGAAGCAAATGAGATCGCGATGCCGCTCTTGCCAGCGCGACCGGTGCGGCCGATACGGTGTACGTAATCTTCGGCAAACTTGGGCAGGTCGTAGTTGATGACGTGGCTGATGCCGGCGACATCGATGCCGCGCGCGGCGACGTCGGTGGCAACCAGCACGCTGATGTCGCCGTGGCGCAGCTTGGTCAGGGTGCGGTTGCGCGCGCCCTGGGTCATGTCGCCATGCAGCGCGGCAGCCTTGTGGCCGGCGGCGATCAGGTCTTCCGACAGCAGATCGGCGTGGCGCTTGGTGGAGGTAAACACCAAAGTTTGCTTGACGTCCGGAGCGATCAGCAAATGCTCCAGCAGCTTGTTCTTGTGGCCCATGTCGTCGACCATGTGCAGGCGCTGCTCGATGTTCTCGTGTTTGGCCTGTTGCGATGCGACCTGGATAGTCTTCGGGTTACGCAGGATTTGCGCGGCGATGCGGGCGATATTGCCTTCCAGCGTGGCCGAGAACAGCAGGGTCTGGCGTTCTGCCGGGATTGCCGAGCAGATGCGTTCCACATCCGGCATGAAACCCATGTCCAGCATGCGGTCGGCTTCGTCCAGCACCAGCATTTGCAGGCGGGAGAAGTCGATGCGGCCGCGTTCCATATGGTCGATCAGGCGTCCGGGAGTGGCGACCAGAATGTCCAGCGGCTGCGACAGCAGTTTGTTTTGCAGCGGATAGGGCATGCCGCCTACGATGCTGACGGTGCGGGCGCGCAGGAACTTGCCGTACTTGCGCGCAGCGTCATTGACCTGTGCCGCCAGTTCGCGCGTCGGGACCAGCACCAGAATGCGCGGGCCGCGGCTGCGTGAAGGATGCGGCGTTGCCAGCAGGTTGAGCGCGGGCAGCATGAAGCCGGCGGTCTTGCCGGTGCCGGTTTGCGCCGAAGCCATCAGGTCGTGGCCGGCAATGATTTCCGGAATCGCCTGCGACTGGATCGGCGTTGGTTCGGTGTAACCAGCCTCTTGCAGGGCGTGGAGGATGGCGGGATGCAGTTCCAGATTTTCGAAAGACAAAATAATTCCTTTGTTAAAGCGACTGCGCTCGCCAGACGTTGGCGTCGCTTGTAACGCTTTGGTAATCAAAATACGCAAGCAGTCACCGTCCCGTCGTCACAACGGAACAGGCGCAGAATTCGGTGAGGAAGTCTTTACCGGCGCTCGGGCATAGCCACTAACCGGTAAATCTTTGGAAGAAGCTATGAAGCGCGCTTCAGAGGGGTCAGGGCGATGAATCGTCGGCACATGGCCGAAACGAAGCGCGCATTATAAGGAGATTCGACTGGAAATCAAGAATTTTATTCAAACAATGGCTATGCATTTGCAAAGCTCATGAGCCAAGAATGGGAAAATAGAACAAACAGGCATTGTGGATACCCCATGCCGGATATTGTGAAATGTTAATGTTCAAAATTATCCCGGCAGAACAAAACTTGCGCTGCCGAACGGATTTCATCTAGGATGAAACGAGGTTTTTAATTGAGGGCTGAGAAATTGCCATCTCCATCACGCGATAAGCTGATTGCGGTAGCGCGCCA
>DAOMFG010000075.1:0-7507 GCA_035429685.1 Methylophilaceae bacterium
GGCAACTGATTTTAATGTGTAGCATGGCTTTAAATGGCTGAGAGGGAGGGATTCGAACCCTCGATAACGGAGACCGCTATACCGGATTTCGAGTCCGGCGCATTCGACCACTCTGCCACCTCTCCTGAAGAGGCGTGCATTTTAGCAGCCTGTCGTGCTTAAGGGAAATCGGCTTCACGGCGTCCTGCTGCGCTGGACAAAGCGCTGAAACTTGGGGAAACTGATCCCATGCGCAGCCTGCTCATCATCCTGTTGTTTTCTCTGCGGATGCCACAAGCCCGCAAAGCCGCTGCCGTCGGTGCAGCAAAGCCACGAACTGGTGGTGGTGACGCACAACGGGCCGGTCACCTACTACGTCGACGGCCAGAACGAATTTGCCGGCTTCGAGTACGACCTGGCCAAGCTGTTTGCACAGGATTTGAGCAAGGCGCTCGGCCAGGAAGTCCACCTCAAGGTGGTGGTAGTGGACAACATCACCCAGATCATTCCCACGCTGCTGAAAAACAAGGCACATCTGGCGGCGGCCAATCTCACCATCACCCATTTGCGCGAGCATCTGGTACGCTTCGGGCCGCCCTACCAGACCGTACAGCAGGAAGTGGTCTTCAATAAGGAAAAGGGCACGGCGCCCAAGTCGGCCAAGGAACTGGTCGGCATGAGCGTGGTGATCCCCAAGGGCACCAGCTACGCGGAGCGGCTGGCTGAAATCTCCAGGAAAGTACCAGGGCTGCACTGGAAGGAGGAGGACAAGGTCAACAGCGAGGAATTGCTGGAGCGGGTGGCGGAAGGAACGCTGGACGCCACTATCGCCGATTCGCCGCTGGTCTCCATGGTACAGAACTATTACCCCAACCTGGTCGTCGGCTTCGACTTCGGCCCGCCGGACAAACTGGCCTGGGCCTTCCCCAAGAATAGCGACGACTGGCTATACCGGCAGGCAGACAAGTTTTTTGCCCGCATCCAGAAGGATGGCACGCTGCGCAACCTGCTCGACCGCTACTACGGTCACTCCGAGCGGCTCAACCAGGTGGATGTCACGGGATTTCTGGGCAATATCCGCAAAGTCCTGCCGCAATACGTCGGCATGTTCAAGCAGGCGCAGGAGCTGAGCGGGCTGGACTGGCGGCTGCTGGCCGCCATCGGTTACCAGGAATCGCACTGGGATAAGTTCGCCACTTCCCCCACCAACGTGCGCGGCATCATGATGCTGACCGAGGACACCGCCGACCGACTCGGCGTCACTGACCGACTCGATCCGCGCCAGAGCATCATCGCCGGCGCGCGCTATGTGTTGACGCTGAAGGATATGATCCCGGCACGAGTACCGGAGCCGGATCGCACCTGGATGGCGCTGGCGGCCTACAACATTGGCTACGCCCACCTGGAGGATGCCCGAGTGCTGGCGCAGCACATAAAGCTGAATCCAGACTCCTGGGCCGACGTCAAGAAAGTGCTGCCGCTACTGGGTCGGGAGGAGTATTTTTCCACCCTCAAGTACGGCTTCGCCCGCGGCGGGGCGCCGGTAGTGTTCGTGGAATCCATCCGCACTTATTACAAGATACTGGAGAAACACGAGCCCCAACATACGCCGATATTCCCCAGCTTCAAGCTGGCGAAAAACAGCAGCCGCACCACCTTGGTAGAATAGCGCCCTGCCTGTCGCACGGATGACATCCGCCACCAGAAGCAATCGTCTCCAAGGAACGCTAGCCCGTGCCGCATGACATCAACCTGATCACCACCATCGCCGCCGGCTTGGGCGTCGCGCTCATCTTCGGTTTCATCGCTTCCAAACTGCGCATGCCGCCGCTGGTCGGCTATCTGCTGGCTGGTATCGCGATTGGCCCGTCGACTCCAGGCTTGGTTGCCGACGTACAACTGGCCGGACAACTGGCAGAAATCGGCGTGATGCTGCTGATGTTCGGTGTAGGGCTGCATTTCTCACTGGGCGACCTGCTGTCGGTCAAGCGCATCGCGGTTCCCGGCGCGCTGGTGCAAATCATGGTGGCGACTGCCCTGGGCGCCGCTACCGCCTCGCTGTGGGGCTGGGGTTCCGGCGCCGCGCTGGTGTTCGGCTTGTCCCTGTCCTGCGCCAGCACCATCGTGCTGTTGCGCGCGCTGGAGGCGCGCGGGGTACTGGATTCCATCAACGGCAAGATCGCCGTGGGTTGGCTGATCGTTGAAGATTTGGTCATGGTGCTGGCGCTGGTGCTGCTGCCCACATTCGCCACCCTGCTGGAGGCAAAAACCGCGGGGGCGCCAATCCTGACCGACGCCAATCTTTGGATCACGCTGGGCATCACTCTGACCAAAGTCGCTGGCTTCATCGCCCTGATGCTGGTGGTCGGGAAGCGCCTGTTTCCGGCCCTGCTGTGGCATCTGGCACGCACCGGGTCGCGCGAGTTGTTCACCCTGTGCGTCATCGCCGTGGCGGTCGGCGTGGCCTACGGTTCAGCCATGCTGTTCGGCGTATCGTTCGCGCTGGGGGCGTTCTTTGCCGGCATGATGTTGCGCGAATCGGAATTCAGCCATCGCGCCGCCGACGAACTTCTGCCGTTGCGCGATGCATTCTCGGTACTGTTTTTCGTGTCCGTGGGCATGCTGTTCGAACCGCGCGTGCTGATCGATGCGCCGCTGCAAGTGCTGGGAGTCGTGGCCATCATCATGTTCGGCAAAACACTGGCAGCCGTCGCGCTGGTGCTGGCCTTCCGCTACCCGTTGAGTACCGCGCTGACAGTAGGTGCCAGTTTGGCGCAGATCGGGGAGTTCTCCTTCATCCTGGCAGGCATGGGGGTCGCGCTGGGTCTGCTCTCCAACGAAGGGCAAAGCCTGATTCTGGCCGGCGCCTTGATTTCGATTGCGCTTAATCCCTTGGTGTTCTCGGCGGTAGAACCGGTACGAACCTTGATTTTCAACAAATCCACGCTGGCAAGGCGTCTGGAACTGAGCGACGATCCGCTGGCGGCATTACCGATGACAGTCGAGGAAAAATTTCTCAGTGGCCAGGTGGTGTTGGTGGGCTATGGTCGCGTGGGGCGCCGCATCGGCGAGGCGCTGGCCACGCGCAACATCCCGTTCGTAGTGGCAGAGCAGAACCGGGAAATCGTCGAACAACTGCGCGCACAGGATATTCCGGCAGTCTCCGGGGATGCCGCCGACCCCGTGGTGCTGGTACAGGCCCATATCGCGCGCGCCGGCATGCTAGTCATCACGACGCCTAACACCTTCAGCGCCCGCAAGATGATCGAAACAGCGCGCACCCTCAATCCGGCAGTGGAAGTGGTGCTGCGCACCGACAGCGATGAAACAATGGAGCTGCTGGAGAAGGAACAGGCCAGCAAGGTGTTCATGGCTGAACACGCGCTGGCCGTCAGCATGACAGCGCATATCCTAGCCCGCATGGGAATCGGCTACTCAGGCAAGAACGACGGTTCCTGAAGGCGTTCAACCCGCCCGTGCATCAGCACCGGAGACGGCACATCCCGTAGCCCTCGGTTCAAGATGAGGAAGCCGGCGGTTCGCGTCTTTCCCGCTCGTCCAGCCGCTGCTCGATGCGTTCCAGTTTCTCCGCGATCTCCTGCAGCAGCACATCCTCGCGCCGCTCTTCACGCTCGACCCGTTCCACTTCGCCGCCAATGAGGAAGGCGGAAAGATTGGCGGTCAGCAGCGACACCAGCACCACACCCATCAGGATCAGCAAGGCGCCGAACAATCGCCCTGCGCCGTTGTGCGGCACGATGTCGCCGTAACCCACCGTCGCCACCGTCACCCAGGCCCACCACATACCATCCCACACCGTGCCCACGGAGGGATCGAGGCGCGTCACCGCGACGCCGGACACCACCACCACCACCAGCGAAACGGCCAGCGTCATGCCAAGCCGATGCCGCACCAGCAGGACACGCAGCGTCTTCGACAGGCGCAGCACCAACACCAGCGCCAGCACCAGCCGCAGGCTGCGCAACAGGCCGGCCAGCGGTGTGTAATGCCATAGGAGGGGCAAGCCGCCCAGGATAATCAGCGGGTTCATCCAGTTGCCACGCAGATAACGCAGCTTGTCGCGCACCAAGGCTGTCAGCAGGACGGTCTCGAACAGGAACACCAGCCAGATCAGCCAGTCGCCGATCTTGCCATGCAGCGGAGTAATGACTGCCGTTTCCTCCAGATACCACTGTATCGGGATCCACAACACCACCAGCAATATCGGCCACTCCAGGCGCTTGGCCCAAAGGCGCGCCTCCAGACGCTCATGCGATTCGACCCCGTTAATGCCGAGCAGCTGAGAAAGTTTCATGAAGCCGCGGCGATCTTTTCCACGCCGCCCATGTATGGCCGCAGCGCCCCGGGAACGGTGACGCTGCCATCGGCGTTCTGGTAGTTTTCCAACACCGCCACCAGCGTGCGCCCCACAGCCAGGCCGGAGCCGTTCAGGGTGTGCAGCAGTTCCGGCTTGCCGGCGGCGTTGCGGAAGCGCGCCTGCATGCGCCGCGCCTGGAATGCCTCGCAGTTGGAAACCGAGGAGATTTCGCGGTAGGTGTTCTGCGCCGGCAGCCACACCTCGAGGTCGTAGGTTTTGGCCGCGCCGAACCCCATGTCGCCGGTGCACAGCGACACCACCCGATACGGCAACCCCAGTTTCTGCAGGATAGCCTCGGCATGGCCGACCATTTCTTCCAGCGCGTCATAGCTTGAGTCCGGATGTACGATCTGCACCATTTCCACCTTGTCGAACTGGTGCTGGCGGATCATGCCGCGCGTGTCGCGGCCGTAAGAGCCGGCCTCGGAACGGAAGCACGGGGTGTGGGCGGTGAGCTTGATCGGCAGGCTTTCCAGAGGCACGATCTCGTCGCGCACGGTGTTGGTGAGGGTGACTTCGGAAGTCGGGATCAGATAAAGCGCTTCACCCTCCCCTTCCTGCCCGCCCTTCTTGGCGGCGAACAGATCAGCCTCGAACTTGGGCAGCTGCCCCGTGCCGCGCAGGGTATCGGCGTTCACCATATACGGCGTATAGCATTCGGTATAGCCATGCTCTGCAGTCTGCGTATCCAGCATGAACTGAGCAAGGGCCCTGTGCAGCCGTGCAATCTGCCCGCGCATGAAGGTGAAGCGCGCCCCTGCAAGTTTGGCGCCGGTATCGAAATCCAGTCCCAGCGCGCCACCCACGTCCACATGGTCTTTCACTTCGAAATCGAACCCACGTGGCGTACCCCAGCGGCGCACTTCCACGTTATCCGCCTCGGACTTGCCTACCGACACCGACGCATGCGGCAGGTTGGGGACATTCAGCAGCCAGTCCTGCATCTGCGCCTGGATCACCGCCAGCTTTTCCTCGTCGGCCTTCAGCGCGTCGCCAAGGTTGGCGACTTCGGCCAGGATCGCCGACACATCCTCGCCTCTGGATTTGGCGATGCCGATCTGCTTGGACGTCGCATTGCGCTTGGCCTGCAGCTCCTGGGTACGGGTCTGCACTTCCTTGCGCTGCCCTTCCAGGGCGGAGAAAGTGGCGGTGTCGAGGGTATAACCACGGGCGACAAGCCGTGCGGCAACGCCATCGAGGTCGGTTCTGAAGTGTTGTATGTCGAGCAATTGAAACTCCGGTTTATTTTCTGGCTTTTCTGTCCAACTCGCGCAGGTGCGCCAGCTTTTCGGCTATTTTACCTTCCAGTCCGCGCGGCGTGGGTTGATAAAACTTCACCGGCGGCATGTCGTCCGGAAAATACTGCTCGCCGGCGGCATAGCCTTCCGCCTCGTCGTGGGCGTAACGGTAGTCCTTGCCGTAGTCGAGCGACTTCATGAGCTTGGTGGGCGCGTTGCGGAGGTGTAATGGAACAGGCCGCGACTTGTCCTGCGCGACGAAGGCCTTGGCCTGGTTGTAGGCCATGTAGGCGGCGTTGCTCTTGGCGGCCACGGCCATATAGATCACCGCGTTGGCCAGCGCCAGCTCGCCTTCAGGCGAGCCGAGGCGTTCGTAAATCTGGCAGGCTTCGACCGCCATGGTCTGGGCGCGGGGGTCGGCCAGGCCGATGTCCTCGATGGCCATGCGCACGATACGGCGCCCCAGGTAAAGCGGGTCGGCGCCGCCGTCCAGCATGCGCAGAAACCAGTACAGCGCGGCATCCGGGTTGGAACCGCGCACCGACT
Source organism: Methylophilaceae bacterium (assembly GCA_035429685.1). GTDB lineage: Bacteria > Pseudomonadota > Gammaproteobacteria > Burkholderiales > Methylophilaceae > DAOMFG01. The sequence goes on from DAOMFG010000075.1 coordinate 6,142, forward strand.
TGTGCAGCGCGGAAATCTGATCGTAAAACGCCTCGCCGCCCTTGTCGAAGCGGCGCAGCTTGGAGGCCAGAGCGCTGTCGAGGAAAGCAAGATCAATGTCGTTGACGCCGGCAGCATGGGCGGCGCTGAACAAACCTTCAAGGAAATTCAGCAGCCGTCGCGCATCGCCGTCGGCATAGGCCAGAATTTGCTCGCGCGCCTCCTGCTGCAAGGCCAGCCCGCCGGATTCCAGTTCCAGTGCGCGTTCCAGAAGCACGCCCAGTTCCACCTCGGACAATGGATTGAGCACGAACACCTGCGCCCGCGACAAGAGCGCGCTGTTCACTTCGAACGACGGGTTCTCGGTGGTGGCGCCGATGAAAGTGAGCAGCCCGCTTTCTACGAACGGCAGGAAGGCGTCCTGCTGCGACTTGTTGAAGCGGTGCACTTCATCCACAAACAGGATGGTGCGGTGGCCAGACTGCTGCAACGTCAGTTCGGCGCGCTCCACCGCCTCGCGGATATCCTTGACGCCGGCCAGCACGGCGGAGAGCGGAATGAACTCGGCCTCGGCTGTGTTGGCGATGAGCCGGGCCAGCGTGGTCTTGCCCACGCCAGGCGGGCCCCACAATATCATCGACGGCAAATTGCCGGAGGTGAACGCCAGACGCAGTGGCTTTCCTTCGCCCAGCAGATGGGATTGCCCAACCACTTCATCCAGGGTTTTCGGGCGCAGGCGCTCGGCCAGCGGAGCGTGCGGCTCCTTTTCGGCAAACAGGCTGCGCTCGGCCACTACTCCCCCACCACATCCGCCCCTTGCGGCGGCACGAAGCGGAACGCCTGTGCGTCCAGCCGCGGGTTGCGCTCCACCTTCTGGAATTCGATCACCGTGGTCTGGCCAAAATTGTCGTGCAGTTCCATTTCCTGCAGCAGACCATCCTTGAATCCGAGCAGCACGCGCGCGAACCCGCTGTCCTGGTCCTTCGGCCTGGCCTCGACCCAATCCAGCTGGCCCTGACCCCCATCGTTCTTGAGGATGAAGTTCCTGTCTATTTCGGTTCCGCCCGCCAGCAGCGCCGCCGGGCTGGAGCCCAGCACCTTGTCCAGCGGGCGCACCGTGACCTGGTTGAGTTCCGGGTCGTACAGCCAGACCTTGTGGCCGTCACCAACGATCAGTTGCACAAACGGCTTGTTGTAATCCCAGCGGAATTTGCCGGGGCGCGACAGCTGCATGCTACCGGTCACGTCCTGTACCTTGCCCCCCATGTTGTCGAGCACGGTCTGGTGGAACTGGGCGCGCATGGTGGTGGTGTTCTGGAAAAACGTCTTCAACTGCTGGATGGCATCGGCATATACCAGGCCTGGCAGCAGCAATAGCAATGGCAAC
>DAOMFG010000076.1:0-7475 GCA_035429685.1 Methylophilaceae bacterium
GAAGAAAATCGGGATTTCGTTTGGAAATGGTGGGACGGGTCGGGGTCGAACCCACGGCCAACGGATTAAAAGTCCGCTGCTCTACCACTGAGCTACCGTCCCGGAAGGGGCGCAATTATGCGGGAATGTGCCTGTTGCGTCAATTCAAACTAAAGAACGCACGACGCGCTTAACGCAGGCCGGGGAACCTTCCCTGCATTACCCGCATCATCTTGCCCATGCCGCCCTTGGAAACCATTTTCATCATTTTCTGCATTTCCTCAAACTGCTTGAGCAGGCGGTTAACCTCCTGAACCTGCACCCCGGCGCCGGTGGCGATACGACGCTTGCGCGAGGCCTTGAGCAGTTCCGGCTTGCGTCGTTCCATCGGGGTCATGGCGTTGATGATGCCTTCGATGCGTCCAATCGCCTTGTCCCCAGCAGGACCGCTCATGGCGCCGGCCATGCCGGCCATCTGCGCCGGCATCTTGTCCATCAGGGCGTCGACGCCACCCATTTTGCGCATCTGCTGAACCTGCGACTTGAAGTCTTCCAGATCGAAGCTCTTGCCGGACTTGACCTTGTCGGCCAGTTTTCTGGCCTCGTCCATGTCGACATTCTTCTGCGCCTGCTCGATCAGTGACAGCACGTCGCCCATGCCGAGGATGCGCGAGGCCATGCGCTCCGGGTGGAACGGTTCGAGGCCGTCCACTTTCTCGCTGATGCCGACGTACTTGATCGGACAGCCGGTGATCTGGCGCACCGAAAGTGCCGCGCCGCCGCGCGCATCGCCATCCAGCTTGGTCAGCACCACACCGGTCAGTGGCAGCGCTTCGTTGAAGGCGCGTGCGGTGTTGACCGCGTCCTGACCCTGCATGGCGTCTACCACGAACAGGGTTTCTATGGGGTTGAGCAGCGCATGCAGATGCTTGATCTCGGCCATCATGGCCTCGTCGACCGCCAGCCGGCCTGCAGTGTCGAAAATCATCACGTCGTGGAAGTGGCGGCGCGCATAATCCAGTGCATCGCGGGCGATGTCCGCCGGTTTCTGGCCGGCGTGCGAATCAAAGCAGTCAATTCCCAGTTGTGTCGCAAGCGTCCGCAACTGTTCGATGGCCGCCGGGCGGTAAACGTCGGCGCTGACCAGTAGTACCTTCTTTTTCTGTTCCTTCAATAGTCGGGCGAGCTTGGCCGAGGTGGTGGTTTTGCCGGAACCCTGCAAGCCGGACATCAGGATGATGGCTGGGGGCACCGCCGCCAGATTGAGCACAGCGTTGTGTCCGCCCATCAGCTTGGCCAGCTCGTCGTGTACCACTTGGATTACTGCCTGGCCCGGCGTCAGGCTTTGCAGCACCTCTCGGCCCTGCGCGCGCTCCTTGACGTGGGCGATAAAATCCCTGACCACGGGCAGCGCCACATCGGCTTCCAGCAAGGCCATGCGCACTTCGCGCAGGGCCTCCTGGATGTTGTCCTCGGTCAAGCGTGCCTGACCGCGCAGGTTTTTGATGACGCCAGCCAGGCGCCCGGTTAGATTGTCGAACATGCTGTGTGCTATATTTGGGAAAAATTGAATTTTACCGGAACCATGCTCGACTTTCTGCCTTATATTGCGGCCGCGCTGTTATATACCTTGGTTGCCTTCCTCCAGTGGCATACCAAGAAATTCGCCAGCGGGTGGTATGAGCGTGTGGCAGTGGCGACAGGCTTGGCGCTTCATGGCTGGCTGCTGGCGCATGATATGTTCACTGGCAACGGCGTCAATCTTGGCCTGATTAACGCGCTCTCCGCTATTTTCTGGCTGACGGTGCTGATTTACTGGCTGGCCAGCCTGAAATACAACCTGCACGCCCTGCAGGCCTTCGTCCTGCCGCCCGCCACACTGTTCGTGCTGCTGCAGAAGTTGGTGCCGGAAAGCCATGTGCTGCCGTATACCGGCGATGCGCTGTTCGGCGCGCATCTGGTCATCGCCCTGCTGGCCTACAGTCTGTTTACTTTTGCCGCCCTGCATGCCGGGCTGATGGCGATTGCGGAGCGTAGCTTGCATAACAAGACGCCGCTGTTTCGACTGCCTGATTTCCCGCCTATCATGCCCATGGAGCGGCTGCTGTTCCAGATCATCGGCATCGGCTTCGTGCTGCTGACCCTGACTCTGGTCAGCGGCATTTTCTTTACCGAGCAGTTGTTCCATCAGGCGCTACAGTTCAACCACAAGACGGTGTTTTCCATTGCGGCCTGGCTGATTTTCGGTGCGCTGCTGGTCGGCCGGCGCGTGCAAGGCTGGCGCGGCCGCGTTGCCGTGCGCTGGACGCTCGGTGGCTTCGTGCTGCTGCTGCTGGCTTACGTGGGCAGCAAGTTCGTGCTCGAAGTGCTGCTTGGGCGATAATCCGGGTTTTCTATTCTCGCAGGCTGATGATCGGCCAGCCCATTTGTTCAGCATGCGCCCGCAAGGTCTGGTCAGGGTTCACCGCCACCGGCCGGTCCACTAGTTTCAATAACGGCAGGTCGTTCAGCGAATCGCTGTAGAAGCAGCTGGTCTCGAAACTTCTCAAACTTTGCCCGCGCCCTTCCAGCCACTGATTGAGGCGCGTGATCTTGCCTTCCTTGAAGCTGGGGATGCCGGACACGCGCCCGGTGAACTGGCCGCCGGTTTCTTCAGGGGTAGTGCCGATCAGATGCTCGACGCCGAACTCGCGTGCGATCGGGCCGGTCACGAAACTGTTGGTGGCAGTGATGATGACCAGCAGGTCGCCATTGTTGCGGTGCTGCTCTACCAGCGCGCGTGATTTGGTGGTCATCATCGGCCGCACTTTTTTCTCCATGTACAGCGCGTGCCATTCTTCCAGTTGCGCCCTTGGGTGGGTGGAAAGCGGCTTCAGCTGGAATTCGAGGAAGGCATGGATATCCAGCGTGCCAGCCTTGTAGTCGGCATAGAACTGGGCGTTGCGGGCCTGGTAGAGTTCGCGGTCGAGCACGCCATGCTCGATCAGGAATTCCGCCCACTCGAAATCGCTGTCGCCCGCCAGCAAAGTGTTATCCAAGTCAAACAAAGCCAGATGCAAGGTCTTCTCCAATATTCCAAAAAGTCGTAAAGTTTAACCGAGAATCCAGCCGCGATCATTCACCATGAACTTTCCCGACAACCTTCTCCCTCAGGCTCTGCTGTGGGCAGGGGATGCGGCCGCTTTGCTGCTGTTGGCGGGGGCTTTGCTTACCGCGCCCTGGCGGCGGCTGGCGCGAATCGACCTGCTGAATGTCTGGCTGGGGATGTGCGTGGGGCTGATGCTGATATGGGGCATCAAGACCGGCATCAAGCCGGGGCTGAACTTCCACCTGCTGGGCGCCACCCTGATGACCTTGATGTTCGGCTCGCGGCTGGCCTTGCTCGGCTTTGCCATCGTGCTGCTGGGGGTGACGTTGTCCGGCGCGTCCGGCTGGGACAGCTACGCGATTAACCTGTTGTCGATGGGGGCGTTGCCGGTATTGTTCAGCCATTGGCTGTATGTCCTGGCCGAGCGTCATTTGCCCAACCACCTTTTCGTCTATATCTTCCTCGACGCTTTCATCGGCGCGGCGCTGGCAATGTCCTTGAGCGGCGTGGCGGCGACATTGCTGCTGGTCATCACCGGCGTCTACCCATATGCCTACCTGGCCGAACACTACTTGCCCTATTTCATGCTGATGAGTTGGTCGGAGGCCATGCTCACCGGGATGGCGATCACGTTGATGACCGCTTTCCGCCCCCAGTGGCTGTTGACCTTCGACGACTTCAGGTACCTCGGCCGGAAGTCCTGAAAGAAAAATTGATCGGCAGCACCAGCAGCACGCCGAGCAGGATCAACACCATGGCGCCTAACTCGTGGGCGCCGAAATGCTCGTTCAACAGCCAGGTGCCCAGCATCATGGCAATCAGCGGGTTGACGAAGGCATAGCTGGTGGCCAGCGCCGGCCTGACTGTCTTCAACAGGTAAAGGTAGGCGCTGTAGGCGATCAGCGAGCCGAACGCGATCAGGTAAAGCAAGGCCACCAGGGTTTTCCAGGTCGGCGGAGCGACAATGCGCTCGCCGCTGGCCATGCTTGCCAGCACCAGCACGGCACCGCCTGCCAGCATTTGCGCAGCAGGCGCCATCAGGCCGGGTGGCATGGGCAGGCGCTTGCCCCAGATTGAGCCCAGCGCCCAGCACACGGCGGCCAACAGCAGTATGCCAGCGCCCAGTGGGCTGGCTTGCAGGTTGTTGCCGAGGTTCAGGATTAGCACGCCCAGCATACCGAGGCCGATACCGACCCATTCACGCCGGTGTGGTGGCATCCCCCACAGCCCGGCAAACAGCACCGTCCATAGCGGTACGGTGGCGATCATCAGCGCGGCGGCGCCGGTCGCCACCCATTGCTGGGCAAAGGCCACGCCGCCATTGCCGCAGGCCAGCAGCAGGGTGCCTACTACGGCGGCTCCAAGCCATTGCGGCCGCGTCGGGGCAGCCACGCCGCGCAGTCGCAGCAGGACGTACAGCAAGCCGCCTGCGCCGAGAAAGCGTAACGCCGCCATTAGGAACGGCGGCAGGCTGTCGATGGCGATTTTCATGGCGAGAAATGTCGCGCCCCAAATCAGGTAGAGGGCGAGCAGGCTGACGCTGATCAGCCAGCGCTGTTTTTGTTGTTCGTGCATCTTTAAGTTCCTCCAAACAAAACAGGCCGCTTGCGGCGGCCTGTTTCACCGGCATGTTCGCCCTTTGCTACACTTGCGGATGCGCGCGCTCCAGCTTGGAGTGCAGCTTGTTGAGCGCATTCAAATAGGCTTTGGCCGAAGCGATGACGATATCGGTATCCGCGCCCTGGCCGTTGACGATGCGCCCGCCCTTGGACAGGCGTACGGTGACCTCACCTTGGGCATCGGTGCCGGTGGTGATGTTGTTCACCGAGTACAGCAGCAACTCTGCGCCGCTCGTAGCAATCTGCTCGATCGCCTTGAACGAGGCATCCACCGGGCCACCGCCATCGGCCTCGGCGCGCCGTTCAGCACCGTTCTCCAGCACGGTGACGGTGGCGTGCGGCGTTTCGCCGGTTTCGGAGCAGACGTGCAAATACACCAGCTTGAAGTGTTCTGGCGTTTCGCTGACGAACTCGTCGTTGACCAGGGCGTGCAAGTCCTCGTCGAAGATTTCCGATTTTTTGTCAGCCAATTCCTTGAAGCGGGCGAAGGCGGCATTGAGCGTGTCTTCGCTTTCCAGTTCGATGCCCAATTCCTTCAAGCGGGTGCGGAATGCGTTGCGGCCGGAAAGCTTGCCCAAGGTGAGCTTGTTGGCGTTCCAGCCTACATCTTCCGCCCGCATGATTTCGTAGGTCTCGCGGTGCTTGAGCACGCCATCCTGGTGGATGCCGGATTCATGGGCGAAGGCATTGGCGCCGACGATGGCCTTATTAGGCTGCACCGGGTAGCCGGTGATACTGGAGACCAGTTTCGAGGTCGGCACGATCTGCGTGGTGTCGATGCGGCTATCGCAGGGGAATACATCCTTGCGCGTCTTCACCGCCATCACGACTTCTTCCAGACTGGCGTTGCCGGCCCGCTCGCCGAGACCGTTGATGGTGCATTCCACCTGGCGCGCGCCATTCATCACGGCCGCGAGCGAGTTGGCCACTGCCATACCGAGGTCGTTGTGGCAGTGCGTGCTCCATACTACCTTGTCGGCATTGGGCACGCGGGCGAGAAGCTGCTTGAAGCGTTCGCCCCACAACGCTGGGATGGAATAGCCCACGGTGTCAGGTACGTTGATGGTCCTGGCGCCAGCCTGGATCACCGCGTCGAATACGCATACCAGAAAGTCAATGTCGGAGCGCACCGCGTCCTCGGCGGAAAACTCCACGTCGTCGGTGTACTCCCTGGCCCATTTGACGGCCTGCACCGCGCGCTCGACCACCTGGTCGGGCGTCATGCGCAGCTTGTTTTCCATGTGGATGGGGCTGGTGGCGATAAAGGTGTGGATGCGGCCGGATTTGGCGGGCTTGATCGCTTCGCCGGCGCGGCGCACGTCGTTCTCGCTGGCGCGCGCCAAGGAGCACACGGTCGAGGTCTTGATGATCTCGGCGATGCTGCGGATGGCGTCGAAATCACCCGGGCTGGCGGCGGCGAAGCCGGCCTCGATCACGTCCACGCCCAGCTTTTCCAACTGACGCGCGATACGGAGCTTTTCTTCCTTGGTCATGGCAGCGCCGGGGCTTTGCTCGCCGTCGCGCAAGGTGGTGTCGAATATGATTAATTTGTCCTGCATGGCATTACTCCAAATTTTCTTTAGCCGGAGCGGCTATAAATTCATCACTCGCATGGTAGCGGATTGTACCTTGCGAACCTTGTAAAACTTGAATTGGGGGTGGTGTTGTATTTAGCGCGCGACGCGCAGCAGCAGCCCGGCCAGGAGGAGGCCGTAGTGCGGGAGGGACAAGGTGACGTAGCGGTTGAAAAACATAGTGCGGCGAATATAAATGTTTTCCCGGTTTAACGCAACAGAATCAAGCCACTTTTGGCCGGTTCAACCGACGCATCAGCCAGCCGGCGTATCCCGACAGGCCGTAAATCACGAACGAAGCGAACAGCACTTCCGCCGGGCTGTAGGAAACCAGCACGAATCCCAGCACGATCAACAGAATGACGACGAACGGCACGCTGCGGCGCAGGTTGAAATCCTTGCCGCTGAAATAGCGTAGGTCACTGACCATGGTCAGGCCGGCAAAGACCGTGAAGCCCCAGGCAATCCACTTCATGTGCAGCCAGCCGAAAAAGATGTCTGTACCCTTGAGACCGTTGTCATGCATGACCCAGACCAGGCCGGCCAGCAGGGCTGCGGCAGCCGGGCTGGGCAAGCCCTGGAAGTAGCGCTTGTCGGATTCGTCCAGCTTGGTGTTGAAGCGTGCCAGTCGCAGTGCGGCGCCCGCGCAGTAGATAAAGGCGGCGATCCAGCCCAGCTTGCCCATGGGCTGCAGCGCCCATACATAAAGCACCAGCGCAGGCGCTACACCGAACGACACCATGTCCGACAGGCTGTCGTATTCCGCGCCGAACGCGCTCTGGGTATGGGTCAGCCGCGCCACGCGCCCATCCAGCCCGTCCATCACCATGGCGATGAAAATGGCGACAGCCGCCTGTTCAAAACGCCCTCCCATTGCCTGCACCACCGAATAGAAGCCGGCGAACAGTGCGGCCGAGGTGAACAGGTTGGGCAGCAGGTAGATGCTGCGCTCCCTCAGGGTGGGGTCGAGCAATGGTCTCTTGCGGCGGGGGCGTGGAGTGGGTTCGGCCATGGTTGATTCAGCTCAGGTTAACTGCGGCCAGTATAGCAAAACCCTGTGGTAGTATCGCGCATCCTTAAGATTGTTCCTGTTTTATGCAATTCTCCCAAATCCAGAATGATGGCGCAGCACGGCGCGGCACGCTGACCCTGGCGCATGGCGCGGTGGAAACGCCGGCGTTCATGCCGGTCGGCACCTATGGCACGGTGAAGACT
>DAOMFG010000077.1:0-7447 GCA_035429685.1 Methylophilaceae bacterium
ATCAGCTTCAGCTTATCCAACAATCCCGACAAAAAAGGCAGTAAACTGATCAACATCGACCATATCGTGAGCATCGGCTGGTACACCAGATAGTCAGCCCCGGAAGCGGGTCAACATTTCAAATGGAGGCATCGCAATGCGCAAGAAACTGATCAATGATCCCTTCCAGGAATCCGAAGTGGCGGACCATGACTGGTTGCAGGTTCATGACTTGGCAGGGGTTGAACTGACGTCCGAAGATGCCGCGCATCAGATCGAATCGGTTTTTCAGGTGGCTACGGCTTCCGGCTGGCGTGCAGCCGAGCCTGGCAGTCAAACCATACGGTTGTTGTTCGACCAGCCGCAGCACCTGCGGCTGATTCATCTGGATTTTGTGGAGCCTGCGGTGGAGCGCACACAGGAGTATGTCTTGCGCTGGTCGCCCGACAACGGACAGACGTTTTACGAGATCGTGCGGCAGCAGTGGAACTTCAGCCCGTCAGGTACCCGTTCGGAGACGGAAAACCACGCGGTCGATCTGGCCAATGTCACCATGCTGGAACTGACCATCAATCCCGACATTGGCAACCGGAATGCGACTGCCTCGCTACAACGCTGGCAGATTGCCTGACCGACCGAGCAAGACCTAGTAGCGGCGCCTTGGAGCGGCCGCCGGGCCACGGCCTTCGATATGGCGGAACGTGATGCGCCCCTTGCTGACGTCGTAGGGAGACATTTCCAGCGTGATCTTGTCGCCCGCGAGGATGCGAATGTGGTGTTTGCGCATCTTGCCGGCAGTGTATGCGACCAACTGGTGGCCATTGTCGAGCGTGACGCGATAGCGCGAGTCGGGCAGCACTTCCATGACCACGCCATTCATTTCAATGAGTTCTTCTTTGGCCACGATAGCCTCTCCGCTTGGTAGCAATAAAAAAGCCCGGTGTTAGCCGGGCTTTTCCGGTGAGACTGCCGCACGTAGCGGCAATCCCGTTGGTACAGTGACTTACTCAGCAGCGCGAATGTTCGACGCTTGCGGACCCTTGGGGCCAGTGGTGGAGTCGAAACTCACGCGCTGGTTTTCCTGCAGGGTCTTGAAACCTTGTGCCTGAATAGCCGAAAAATGCACGAAGAGGTCAGCGCCACCGCCATCGGGGGTGATGAAGCCGAAGCCCTTGGCGTCGTTGAACCACTTTACGGTACCTGTTGCCATGTCTTGATATCCTTAAAATCAAATGAAAAGGGACTTGCCCTTGTGGGCGAAGGTCAAGACGGCGAGATGATGAAGGAAGAAAACCCGGAAAAACGGAAGGGTACTGAACCTGACAGCAACAACACTACTTGAAGATCGCTGGCGCGCACTATGCGCTTAATTCTCTGCTTATGCAAATTTAATTGCAATTGCACCGAAACCGATTGTCATCAACAATGTACCAGAACGCAGACTTCATACAAAGGAACGTAATATGGCCGGCCAACCCGAAATCAGCAACATGGCGCTGTTCTGCGATTTCGAGAACATCGCGCTGGGCGTGCGCGACGCCAACTACGAGAAGTTCGACATCGGCAAGGTGCTCGAGCGCCTGCTGCTCAAGGGCAGCATCGTCGTCAAGAAGGCGTACTGCGACTGGGAGCGCTACAAGGCGTTCAAGGCGCCGATGCACGAGGCGTCGTTCGAGCTGATCGAGATCCCGCACGTGCGCCAGTCGGGCAAGAACTCGGCCGACATCCGCATGGTCGTCGATGCGCTCGACCTCTGCTACACCAAGGCGCACGTCGACACCTTCGTCATCATCAGCGGCGATTCCGACTTCTCGCCGCTGGTTTCCAAGCTGCGCGAGAACAACAAATACGTCATCGGCATCGGCGTCAGGAACTCCACCTCCGACCTACTCAGCGCCAACTGCGACGAGTTCATTTTCTATGACGACCTGGTGCACGAGCAGGAGGCCAAGCAGAAACGCAACGCCAAAAAAGCGCCGCCGAAGGCCACCACCAGCGGCAAGAAGTCCGAGGCTGGCAAAGGCGAGGACGACAAGCGCCAGGAAGCCCTGGATTTTATTGTAGAAACGGTGGAAGCGCTGATCGCCGAACGCGGTTCCGACGAGAAAATCTGGGGCTCGCTGGTCAAGACCACCATGCAGCGCCGCAAGCCGGGTTTTACCGAATCCTCCTACGGCTTCCGCTCGTTCAAGGATCTGGTAGAACACGCCCAGAAACGCGGTCTGCTGCTCGTGATGCGCGACGACAAATCCAGCCAGTACACCATCCGCCTGCCGGACACGGAAGACTGACCGCCTGCACAAAAAACGGGGTATCAGAAGGTTGCTCACTTCCTGATACCCCGTTTGTATTTACCCCTAAAAATAACTTACTTGGCCGGCTCCGATCCCGGAGCTGCAGCGGGAGTAGCTGGCGGCGGCACCCAACCACCCGGCTCTTCCTTGACCGGCTCAGGCGCAGCGGGAGCCGGTGCGCTGGCCGACTCGGCCGGCGCTGCAGGCTCTTCCTGCTTTTCGCCGCAGGCGTTCAACAGTGAGGCGCTCAGCAATAGTGTAACCAACACGGGTATCCGTGACTTCATATACTCTCCTTGTCAAAAAGTTCGATGGGCTGGCTGCGCTGCTCTAGTTGCACCAAAAAGCTGCGGCGGCATGACATGGCGCACCAAACCTATTCCAGGCGTGCCTGTTTCATGCGGTTTACGACCAGACAGGAAGGATGGTGCAAACTTTGTACCAGCCCCCTAGAGATTCTGCGACTGGTCCGACTAGCCCCAATCGCGCAGAAAATATAGTGCTGCGCATAAAACGCAGCCGATGACGTAAAGCAGCCAGATCTGCGAAATGAAGTAAGGGTAAACCATGAGGCCGACGCCCAGCAGCATCGGGTTCAGCCTGCCGTTTTTCTTGCCGTAACGGAAGGCGGCGAAACCGACGATGCCGAACATGACGATCGCAAACAGCGCGGCCGGGCTGGGCAGTTCCAACAATTACCTCGTGATCGGCTTGTAGCGGATGCGCTTCGGTTTGGCGCCCTCTTCGCCCAGGCGCTTCTTCTTGTCTTCCTCGTATTCCTGGTAGTTGCCGTTGAAGAAGGTCCATTGCGAATTGCCTTCCGCGGCCAGGATGTGCGTGGCGATGCGGTCGAGGAACCAGCGGTCGTGGGAGGTGACCAGCACGCAGCCGGCGAACTCCAGCAGCGCGTCTTCCAGCGCGCGCAGGGTTTCCACGTCAAGGTCGTTGGAAGGCTCGTCCAGCAGCAGTACGTTGCCGCCGGCGATCAGGGTGGTAGCCAGGTGCAGCCGGCCGCGTTCGCCGCCAGACAGGCTGCCGACGATCTTCTGCTGGTCGCCGCCCTTGAAGTTGAAGCGGCCGATATAGGCGCGGCTGGACATCTCGAACCTGCCCACGGTGAGGATGTCGGCCCCGCCGGAGATGGCCTCGAACACGGTTTTCTTGTCTTCCAGCCCTTCGCGCGACTGATCCACGGCGGCGATCTTCACCGTCGGCCCAATTGTAATTCCGCCGGCATCCGGCGTGTCCTTGCCCTGGATCATCCTGAACAGCGTGGACTTGCCCGCGCCGTTGGGGCCGATCACGCCAACGATGGCGCCGGGCGGGATGCTGAAGGTCAGGTTGTCGATCAGCAGGCGGTCGCCGAAGCCCTTGGACACGGCGTTGAACTCGATCACCGTGTCGCCCAGCCGCTCGCCGGGCGGAATAAAAATTTCCTGCGTTTCGTTGCGCTTCTGGTATTCGTGCGAATTGAGCTCCTCGAAGCGGCTCAAGCGCGCCTTGGACTTGGCCTGGCGCGCCTTGGGGTTCTGGCGCACCCACTCCAGCTCGGTCTTCATCGCCTTCATGTGGGCGTCGATCTGTTTGTTTGCCTGCTCCAGCCGGTCTTCCTTCTGTTCCAGCCAGCTCGAATAGTTGCCCTTCCACGGGATGCCCTGGCCGCGGTCCAGCTCCAGTATCCACTCGGCGGCATTGTCGAGGAAGTAGCGGTCGTGCGTAACAGCCACCACGGTGCCGGGGAAGCGCACCAGGAACTGCTCCAGCCACTCTACCGATTCCGCGTCCAAGTGGTTGGTCGGCTCGTCCAGCAGCAGCATGTCCGGCCTGGACAGCAGCAGCTTGCACAGCGCCACCCGGCGCTTCTCGCCACCCGACAGCGGGCCGATCTTGGCGTCCCATGGCGGCAGACGCAGCGCATCCGCCGCGATTTCCAGCTGCGTTTCGGTATCCGCGCCGCTGGCAGCCAGGATGTTCTCATACCTGGCCTGCTCCTCGGCCAGCTTGTCGAAATCGGCATCCGGCTCGGCATAGGCGGCGTAGATTTCGTCCAGCCTGGCCTTGGCTTGCATCACCTCGCCCATACCGGATTCGACTTCCTCGCGCACCGTCCTGGCGGGGTCGAGCTCCGGCTCCTGCGGCAGGTAACCGATGGAAATGCCGGGCTGCCACTGCACCTCGCCCTCGAATTCCTTGTCCACCCCCGCCATGATGCGCAGCACGGTGGACTTGCCGGAGCCGTTGAGGCCAAGCAGGCCAATCTTGGCGCCAGGGAAGAAGGACAGGGAAATATCCTTGATGATTTGCCGCTTGGGCGGTACGACCTTGCTCACGCGGAGCATCGACATCACGTATTGGGCCACGATACTTTTCCGGTTAATCAAAAAAGCGCAAGTTTAACCCAAGAGCATCTGCTGCGGATTTCGGCCGAGAGTGAATCAGTATTGCGTACCCGTCTGGACATCGCCTTGATAGACGATAGTGCCACACCCTGACAACACCAGCACGATAGTGATTATTGCTAGTGTTCTGAAAATCAAAAAGAGCCGCATGCGTTACTTGGCCGACTCCGCCACTGGCACACAGGCGCAGAACAGATTCCTGTCGCCATAGACGTCATCGATGCGATTGACCGACGGCCAGAACTTGTTGTCGGCCACCCAGGGCAGCGGGAACGCCGCCTGCCGGCGAGTGTAGGGGCGGCTCCAGTCGGCCTCGGCGAGGTCGGCCTCGGTGTGTGGAGCGTTCCTGAGCGGGTTGTCGTCGGTCGGCCATGTGCCCTGCTCCACTTGGCGGATTTCCTCGCGAATGGCGGTCATGGCCGCGATGAAGCGGTCGAGTTCCGCCTTCGATTCCGACTCGGTCGGCTCGATCATGATAGTGCCGACCACGGGGAAGCTGACCGTCGGCGCGTGGAAGCCGTAGTCCATCAGGCGCTTGGCGATATCGGTTTCGCTGATGCCGCTCGCCGCCTTGATCGGCCGGACGTCCAGGATGCACTCGTGCGCCACGCGACCGTTTTCGCCCACATAGAGTACCGGGTAGTACGACGCCAGATGGTGGGCGACGTAGTTGGCGTTGAGGATGGCGAGCTGCGATGCCAGTTTGAGCCCGCGACCGCCGAGCAGGGCGATATACATCCAGGAAATCGGCAAAATGCCGGCGGAGCCCCAGGGCGCGGCGGAAACGGCACCGTGCCCGCCCGTCACCACATGCCCCGGCGCGAATGGCGCCAGATGCGCTTTCAGCCCGATCGGCCCCATGCCGGGGCCGCCCCCGCCGTGGGGGATGGCGAAGGTCTTGTGCAGGTTGAGGTGCAAGACGTCGGCGCCAATGGCGGCCGGGCTGGTGAGGCCGACCTGCGCGTTGAGGTTGGCGCCGTCCATGTACACCTGCCCGCCGCATTCATGAACAATGGCGCAGATGTCACGGATGGCCGGCTCGAATACCCCATGCGTAGATGGGTAGGTGACCATCAGGCACGACAGCCGCTCCGCATGCTGCGCCGCCTTGGCGCGCAGGTCGGCGACATCGACGTTGCCGCGCGCGTCGCACTCCACGACCACCACTTCCAGACCGGACATCTGCGCGCTGGCCGGGTTGGTGCCGTGCGCCGACTTGGGGATGAGGCAGACTTCGCGCCGGTTCTCGCCCCGGCTGGTCTGGTAGCGCCGGATGGCGGCCAGCCCCGCGTATTCGCCCTGCGCGCCGGAATTGGGCTGCATGCAGATGGCGTCGAAACCGGTGATCGCTTTCAGCCAGCAGGCCAGTTCGCCGACCATTTCCGCATAGCCCTGCAACTGCTCCGCGGGAGCGAAGGGGTGGATGTCGGCGAATTCCGGCCAGCCGATCGGCGTCATCTCGCTGGCGGCGTTGAGCTTCATGGTACAGGAGCCGAGCGGGATCATGGCGTGGTCGAGCGCCAGGTCGCGGTTCTGCAAGCGCTTGAGGTAGCGCAGCATTTCGTGCTCGGTGCGATGGTTGTTGAATACCGGGTGGGTGAGGATGGCATCCTCGCGCAGCAGACCGGCCAGCGGGCTGGCGTCGGCCACCTGCGCGTCCAGCGCCTCGATGTCGTCCGCCGCGCCGAAGATTCTCAACAAGTGCGCAACCTCGTCGCGCGTGGCCTTCTCGTCAAGGGTGATGCCGAGCACATCGCCACCGACCCGGCGCAGGTTGTAGCCGGCGTCTTGTGCGGTCTGGTAGACCGCGTCTGCCCGCTCGCCCAGATCGATATGGAGGGTGTCGAAGAATCGTTGGGTGAGCACTTGCACCCCCGCATGGCGCAACCCTTTTGCCAGGATGCAGGCCAGCCGGTGGATGCGGCCGGCGATGGCCCGCAGGCCCCCCGGGCCGTGGTACACCGCGTACATGCCGGCGATGTTGGCCAGCAGCACCTGCGACGTGCAGATGTTGGAATTGGCTTTCTCGCGCCGGATGTGCTGCTCGCGCGTTTGCAGCGCCATGCGGTAGGCGGCTTTACCGCGCGTGTCCACCGAAACGCCGATGATGCGCCCCGGCACGCTGCGCCGATATTCGTCACGCGTGGCGAAAAAAGCCGCATGCGGCCCGCCGCAGCCCAGCGGCACGCCGAAGCGCTGCGCAGAGCCGAGCGCGATATCGGCGCCCATGGCGCCGGGCGACTTGAGCAGCACCAGCGATAATAGATCGGCAGACACCGCCGCGATGCCGCCCTGCGCCTGCACCGCCGCGATGTGCGGCGTGAGGTCGGCCACTTCACCGGTGTCGTCCGGGTATTGCAGCAGGGCACCAAACACCGCTTGGCGCCCGGCCTGCTCCGGCGCACCGAATACCAGCTCGAAGCCGAAAAAAGCGGCACGGGTGCGCAGCACGTCCACGGTCTGCGGGAAGCAGTGGGCGTCGACGAAAAAGGTGTCGGAAGGCGACTGGCTGATGCGCCGCGCCATCGCCATGGCCTCGGCGGCGGCGGTCGCTTCGTCCAGCAGCGAGGCGTTGGCCAGCGGCAGGCCGCTGAGGTCGATCACCATCTGCTGGTAGTTGATCAGCGCCTCCAGCCGTCCCTGCGCGATCTCGGCCTGGTAGGGCGTGTAGGCGGTGTACCAGCCGGGGTTCTCCAGCACGTTGCGCAGGATCACCGGCGGCGTGTGCGTGCCGTGGTAGCCCAGCCCGATCAGGCTCTTGACGTTGGCGGAGTT
>DAOMFG010000078.1:0-7441 GCA_035429685.1 Methylophilaceae bacterium
TCGAGGTGATCCCGTTTGCCTGGCAACTCGCTAAGCGCAGCCTAGAAGCGATGGGCGCGTGCGGAGACCTGCGGCAAAATGCCAGTAAAGATGGCTTGGCGGTAACTTCGCATGGCAGCCTGGTGCTGGATATGGTGTTCGATGCCGGAATTGACAGCAGGGCGCTGGATGAGGCGTTGAACGGGACCCCAGGAATTGTCGAGCACGGTATTTTTCGTGGGCTGGCGAGTGCGATTTTTGTCGCAGCGGAGGGCAGGGTAGAAGAGCGCTGGGCCGGGCGCTAAACGAATTACGTATCCCGTTCATGGTAAGTTAGTGAGCCATGAACGGGTGATTTCTCTTTCAGAGCTTCGTCAGCACCGCTTCGACATTGGAAACCTCGAACTTCCCTGATGCTTCTACTCCCAGATACTTGACTACACCGTCATCCACGATCATGGCGAAGCGGTAGCAGCGGATGCCCATGCCGCCACCTGTAAGGTCGCGGTCCAAGCCAAGTTTTTTGGCATAGTCGGCGCTACCATCTGCCATCATGCGCACCTTGCTGCCGGCTTTCTGTTCGCGACCCCATGCGGCCATGACAAATGCGTCATTGACTGCCATGCACCAGATTTCATCTACGCCCTTAGCTTTCAGCGCGCCGTAATGCTCGACATATCCAGGCAAGTGCCTTGCAGAGCAAAGCGGCGTAAAGGCACCAGGAACGCCGAAAATAACAATCTTCTTGCCTTTGGTAAGGGCTGCCACATCAAGCGGCTGCGGGTTCAATGGGCAGCCATTAGCTGGATCAAATTCAGTGCATTCGGTGAGTTTGCCCTCGGGTAGACTATCCCCAACTTGAATCGTCATTTGATGTCTCCTTTATCTGATATTTGTTTTGTACCAAAATATTTTTGGCGTCATTCCGGAGCGGGCTTGGTTCCAATATCACCCAAATCTCTACATCAGTAAAGGTGACAGGGCGTGCTGCCGGAATGCTTGAATCATACGTCAATATCGTTGCCTTATAGAGACGATACAAGCAGGGACATTTGCCGCGCATCTATTAACATTCGATATTTTACATAATATACATTATGCGAAGTAAGCGATAGGAAAACGCGGAACAGTTTCCCGTTTTGCGGCGTCTCCTCCGGGCCTTACCGGAGAACTGAATCTTTCCACCTCGAACTCACGCCCAAGGAAATTGCACGGCAAATAGTAAACGAACCACGTTCATAGAACGCGGTTTTCCATGATGCACCTAGATGGGTGCGCATTTTGTCCGTATGCAACCTTTCCGCCATGTAGGGGCGCCACCCCGGCGCGATTCGCCCACTCCCCAACCATCTGCGGGAAAAGCACCCGGCATTACAGAAGATCGCCCCGCCCCGATTGAAACAGTCCAGCGCAGAAAGGCTGATTCGCATCAGCGGCGGCTCTCCTGTATCCATCGCTTAAGACAACACAAAACAAAACCACCGAAAATTCCTGCCAACATTATTGGATGGTGCCTGCGTAGTGCACCATGTCCCGAATGCGACATGGCCAGACTGCCAGCGTGCACGAATGGATCAGTACAGGTATTGCAAGGTCAGCCGCAATTCGCGTGATTCAGTGGGATGGGTGTGGATGTCGGCCACCGGCGCGGCTTCGCCCCGCATCTGCGACTCGTAGTAATAGTCGATATCGGAAACCTTACGGTCGAACAGGTTGAGTGCGTCCAGATAGATGTTCACGTGCTTGTCATAGCGGTAGCCCAGACGCGTATCCACGATGGTGGAACTGTCGGAGCGCACACTGTTGTCCTCGTTGAGCGGGCGCGGGCCGAAGTAGCGCAACCGGGCGGAGCCGTACCAGCCCAGTTCGCGTTCCGCAGCCAAGCCGATCGAGGCCATCTGCTCAATGGCGCCGGGGATATGGTCGCCGACTGGGTCGCTGTCGGTGAATTCGGCGCGCGATACGGCGAAGTCGGCATCCAGGTAGAGCCAGGACAGGATACGGTAGTGGTTGGTCCATTCCACGCCGGTGCGCTTGCTGGGGCGGCTGGCCTCGGTGGCGCCGGCATCGCCGACGAACAGCAGTTCAGAATTCATGTCCAGGCGGAACAGCGCCAGCGTGGTTTGCCAGCCCGGCAGCCAGGCGGCGCGCAGGCCGATTTCCTCGCCCTTGGAGCGTACCAGCGGAGACACCTGCTGCGCCGGGTCGCCGCTCTTTGGATCGACCTGAATCGTGGTGCCGCGCGCGTCGTTGCTGTGGAAGCTTTCGCCCCAGTTGAAATACAGTTCGGTCTTGGGCATGGCGCGCCAAGCCAGGCCGAACTTGGGGCTGACGATACCGGCATTGGTGGTGCCGGAGTTGGCGGCATCGTCGCTATCCACGTCGAAATGGTAGCGGTCGCCGCGCAGGCCCAGGGTGGCGCGCACTTGCTCCAGCACCTGCCAGTCGGCCTGCCACCACAGCGCGGCGGAGGCCTCCTTGACCTTATCCACACGCACCGTATCCAGGCGCTGCTTGGCCGCCGTATGGTAGAGACCAACCTTGGCGATGTCGTCGTAGCGCGTCTGTACGCCGAAGCCCTGCTCCAGCGTGCGGCCGAACAGGGTATCTGTCCAGCGCCGGGACAGTGCGCCGCCGTAGACGCGGCGGTCATCGTACTGCTCGAACTGGTCGCCGTTGACCGGGTCGTCCAGATAGTAGGTGAAGTTAGAGTGCAGATCCAGCTTATAGTCGATGGCATAAACATTGGCCTGCCACGCGCCGCCGTGCCAGTCGGCGGACAGGCTGTAGCGATGGGTATTGCCGCCGTCACTGTCGTCCAGCGCGCCCCAGCGGTCGATCTGCCCGCTGTCGATGGCGCGTTGTGGCACCTGGTCGGTGGAATTCCAATGCGCCTGGTAGAACATGGCCATCACATTGAGGCTGCGGCCGGCGTCGCCCGTGCCCCAGCGCAGCAGGCCGTTGACCCTACCGAGGTTTTCCGGGCTGTCCCAAGGGCCATCGTAGGTGTTGAGTTCCAGGCCGTAGAGCATTTTCCCGCTGGCCACCTCCGGCGAGCCGGCGAACAGCAGGCGGCGGTAGCCATCCTCGCCGACGCCCGCGCTGGCGATGGACTGCGACAGGCTGCGATAGTAGTTGACCCGCGTGGCGCCAGCTGAGGAGAAATCGCCCTGCTCGGCAAAATAAGGCCCTTTCCAGAACTCGACGTTGTCAACTAGTTCGGGGATGAAGATATTGGCGTCGGCGTAGCCTTGCCCATGCCCGTGGGTGGGCATGTTGAGCGGCATGCCTTCCAGCCACACGGCGAAATCGGTGCCGTGGTCGAGGTTGAAACCGCGCAGGTAATACTGGTTGGCCTTGCCGGAGCCGGAATGCTGGGTGACGATCAGCCCCGGCGTCTGCTCCAGGATTTCTGCCGGACGCAACACTGGCATGTTGGCAATGCGGTCGCCTGGCACGATGCCCTCGCTGGCGCTTTCCGCCACGCCGATCAGGTTGACGCGGGTGGCAGTGACTTCCACGCTGTCGGTGGTCAACACTTCGCCGGCATGAGCGGCCGCTGCAGCCGCCACCAATAATATAATGAAAATTATTTTCATCTTAAATATTGGACATGTAAAACCCTTGCTTCAATGATAAACACGGAAAGTTACGCCGTGGCGGGAAAACGGTTGCGCAGGCTGATGAGCCGGACAGGTTCTTGGCCAACGACATCTGGCCGTTGCAGTCCACTGCCGTGACTTGTCCGCGCAGTTGGTTTAGGGCGCCTCCTGCGCACTCATGCCGTAGGGCACGTGCATGGGATTGATAATGAGCGACGAAGCGCACGTCTTCTCCAGCAAGCGCTCCAGGCTGAGCTTGCCGGAGGAACCAAACACGAGGTCCGGGGCGCTTCCCGGATGCGATTTCGCAAACTCGTGCCCAGCTCCGCCATGGCATATTTCAGGTTGGTGGCGGCCACGGTGAAGGATTCAGCAGACAAAACCAGCAGGGCAAGCAGAATATTGAGACGTGACATAGGTGACTCCAGCAGGCAATGAAAAGATTACGTCACGCCGCCCGCTGAGAGCATGGCAACCCATCGTGGGCAATGAAATTGTTGCTTACACCATTGGGAGCCGTCTATTTGCTGTTGATAAAGCCTATGTTTTGCACCCGGTCATTGATAAACGTGAGCTCTGTCGTTTTGTAAGTCCGCTTGCCATCGTAAGTCACGATGTCGTTGTAGTACCACATTTCAACATTATCCGGTTTGGATTTGTTGGGTTTGCCAACGCCTGCAACGATCGAGTCCGTGCCGGATGGTTTTACTGACTGCTCTTTCCTGGCTGGCGCGCCGAGGACACCGCTCACCTGCTTGCGTGATTTTCCACTAAATGCGCTCAAAAACGTCTGCTCGTCATACACCTTGGCTTTGGCCTTGGCGTCTGCCATGAGATTGGGGCTAAATGACAAGCCGAGCGTCAGCAATACGGCCATGCCCGCAGAAATCAGTTGATTGAATTGCATCTTGTTTCCTTATAGTTAAACAAAAAACGGGGCATTATCGCACTTAAGCTGCCAACTTGCAGTCACCTGAAAAGTCCAGACGCAAGCCGTCGTAACCTACATGCACATTGGCTGGCAATTGCGCAGAAAGTTCCGCATATTCCATTTCATGTGTCATATGGATGAGATAAGTATTGGCTGCCTGGATATGATTCGCGTATTCCAGACTTTGTGCCAGATTGACATGGGTGTGGTGCGGTTTGTAGCGCAGGCAGTCGAGCAACAGCACTTCCAGCCCATGCAACAACGCCAGGGATTTCTCTGGGATTTCGGAAACGTCGGTGAGGTAAGCAAAACCGCCAATACGATAGCCGTAAACATTAGAACGTCCATGCTTGGCCGGTATCGGAATAACTGTCACGCCACACACCTGGGTGGGCCCATCCAGCGGATTGATACTCAGCGCCGGCAGATCCCAATGGTCGGCAGCCTCGCGCAGGGTATAGCCGAAGCGGGAGGCGATCACCGCCATATGCTCCAGACTGCCGTATAAAGGAATTTGTCTGCGCTGCAATTGGCAAAAGCTGCGCAAATCGTCTATCCCATGCAGGTGATCGGCATGGGTGTGGGTATACAGTACAGCATCTACGCGCTGCAAGCCTTCGCGCAACGCCTGCTGACGCAGGTCGGGGCCAGTATCGATCAGGATTTCCTGCCCGCTCGGCAGGGTGACGGCCACCGAACAGCGGGTGCGCGTGTTGCGCGGGTCAGGTGAGGTGCAGGTATTGCAGGTGCAGCCGATCACCGGCGTACCTGCGCTCGAGCCGACCCCCAGCAGTGTTAGGCGCATGGCTGTGATTGCTTGAACAGTTCAAAAAAATTGTGGGTGGTGGCTGCGGCCACAGCCTCCGGAGTAATGCCGCGCAGCGTGGCGATCTCCTCCGCCACGTATTTCACGTAGGCCGGCTGGTTGGTCTTGCCGCGGTACGGCACGGGTGCCAGATAAGGCGAATCCGTTTCCACCAGAATACGTTCCAGCGGGATGCGACGCGCGACATCCTTGAGTGCAGTTGCATTCTTGAATGTCAGAATGCCGGAAAAAGATATATAGAAGCCAAGCGCTATCGCCTGCTCCGCCACCTTCAGGCTCTCAGTGAAGCAGTGCATGACGCCGCCAATGCGCTCTGCGCCCTCCTCGCGCATGATGCGCAAGGTGTCCTCCGCTGCGCTTCTGGTGTGAATAATCAGCGGTTTCTGCGCCGCAATAGCGGCGCAGATATGGGTACGGAAGCGCGCACGTTGCCACTCCAGATCGCCCTGCAGCCGGTAATAGTCCAGACCGGTTTCACCAATTGCGACTACTCGAGGATGCACTGCCAGGCTGACCAGTTGTTCTACACTCACCTCTGATTCATCCTCATAGTCGGGATGGACGCCTACCGAGGCGAAGATGTTGGCATGCTGCTCGGCAATGGCAAGCACGGCAGGAAATTCTTGCAGGGTGACGCCCACGCAGAGCGCGTAAGCCACGCCGTTGCCATGCATGGTATCCAGCACTGCCGGCAGGTTGCCGGCAAGATCGGGAAAGTTAAGGTGGCAATGGGAATCGACGAGCATGAGACGGACGGCAGGAACAGCCAACTACATGGTGTGGGTCGGGCGTGTGGATTTGAGCGCTCCAGCCAGCAATCCCTCTATCTTGTTGCGCGCTTCGGCGCCGCCTTCACTATTACTGAACTGGACACCTATCCCTTGCGGACGGTTGCCCTGCTGAACCGGCGTTATCCAGGCAACACGGCCAGCCACCTTGATTTTGTTCGGATCTTCCAGCAGGCTGAGCAGCATGAATACTTCGTCCCCGATTTTGTAGGGCTTGTTGGTGGGAATAAATAATCCGCCACCCTTCAGAAACGGCATGTACGCTGCATACAGCGCACCTTTTTCCTTAATGGCGAGAGACACCACGCCGGGTTTCGGGGTGCTCGCGGCAATTTGTGGATCTGCCTGATCGGTGTTTTTGGTCACAGTCCTGATGTCGTTGAAAACAGTTGCATATATTGAAACATCAACCCCTCAAGCTGCAATTCCGCATTGAGCGGATGTTGTGCGTGTCTGCGGGCCTGATCCAGTTTGCGCTGAAAATCCAGCAGCTTCGCCAAGTCTACCGCTTTGGCCAGGTCTTGCAAAGATTTGGAAGGCTCTTCATGGTAACGTGCTTGCTGGGCCAGTCGCAGCGACAACAGGTCATACGTCCACTTTTGCAGCATATCAACAGCGGCTGCCATCCCTGAGCGCGCGCACAACGCTCCGGCCGCCAATGGGTCGATGCGCGCACCTTGGCACAACAGGACCTGAAGCTCGGTTTTTTGTTTTGAAGCTTCCTCCTCCGGAAACGTTGCCAGCAATGGCGCGCCACCGGCGTAAGCAAGTCGTGCTGCCGCATTTCTGATTCCCTGGGCATCCAGCCAGGCCACGGCATCATGGCGCGGCGGTATCGGCATATCCACCTTGCTGCAACGGCTGCGTATGGTTGCCAGCAAGCGCTGCGGCTGATGGCTGACTAGCATGAACAGCACGCCGGAGGGCGGTTCCTCCAACATTTTCAGCAAGGCGTTGGCGGAGGCCTGATTCAATGCTTCCGCTGGATGCAGCAGGACAATGCGCAACCCGGAACGATGGCTGGACAGCCCCAGAAACTCAGTCAGTTCCCGCACCTGGTCTACCGCGATCTGGGTTTTTCTGGTGGTTCTGGGGGCAGCACCTTCATCTTCGGTGTTGGCATCACCCTCCTCTGGTTCCACCAGCCTAAAATCCGGGTGATTGCCCTGCGCAAACCAGACGCAGCTCTTGCAGTTGCCGCAGGCGAGTTGATCGGCTGCAGTGTTCTCGCACAGCAGCGATTGCGCCAGCAGTGCGGCAAAATCAA
Organism: Methylophilaceae bacterium; assembly: GCA_035429685.1. Taxonomy (GTDB): domain Bacteria; phylum Pseudomonadota; class Gammaproteobacteria; order Burkholderiales; family Methylophilaceae; genus DAOMFG01. The sequence continues at coordinate 7,394 of DAOMFG010000078.1, forward strand.
ATTTGCCGACCCCCTCACGACCTTGTAGCAGCAAGGCGTGAGACAGAC
>DAOMFG010000079.1:0-7319 GCA_035429685.1 Methylophilaceae bacterium
TTGCCGGTGAATTCGTCTGGCGGGCGCTTGGGTGTCTTGCCGGTCAGGTCGCGGTAGACGTCGCTGAAGCTGACGTAGCGGTAGCTGAAAGGTTTGCCGCGCCAGTTAAGCAGTACGCTCTGCGACTCCGGGGCGGGGTAATGCAGCGCACCGCCGATGGTGAGCGGTAGCGAAGGTAATTTCCAGCCGTAATCATCGCGCCACAGGGGATATTCGCGCACGATGCCGTCCGGATCTGGGTAGATGTTGTGCGTGCCGAGACGGCCGGGCACCAGCGCGGCCTCGAAATGCGGCAGCACCACGGCAATAGTGGCGTCAGCCTTGCCTTTGCCGGGCAAGGTTTCGGCAATTCCGGGGATCATGCGCGGCTGGACCTGACTCAGTTTGTCGTGGGCTTCAGGCAGGCGCAGGAACGGGAAAAAGGTGTTGCCGGTGGCGGCGATGGTGTCGTTGAAGTAGGCATCGCTGTCGGGATTGTAGACGTCGGCGTCGCTGAACAGGATGTCGAACACCACGGCCTTGGGTTTTTGCTGCTCGATCTGCTCCAGGAATTCGCCGAAGACTTGTCTGGGCCATGGCCAGCGTCCGTACTCGCTAGCCAGCGCCGAGAGGCTGGCTTCGTTGACGTCCACGATGACAATGTCCGGGTCCGGTTTGGGCGCGATCACCCGGCTGCGCACCATCAGGTCGAATGCCTTCTGCCGCATGTTCATGCCGACGTGGAACACGCTGGCGTCGAGCAGCACGCCCAAGGTCAGTAGCGCGGCCAGGTACAGGTAGAAGTTGCGCTGCAGGCGCCGCGCCACTGTCGACATCAGGCTGGAAATGAACAGGGCGAGGCGGGTCAGCATGGGCAGGGCGGCTTCCTATTGCCGTGGCTGGAAAAGTTGATCTGGCATGCCGCCGAGTTTGGCACAAAGACGGCACAAAATGAAGCATCTATCGCCCGGCTGGCACCGAATCGGATGCGCTATAATCCCGTCAATACCATGCTCGACTACCTCATTCTCGCCCTGCTTTGTTTCGCCTTGCTGGCCATCGGCATTCTGGCGCTGCAACTACGCCGCCAGCAGCGAGCCCTCCCCGACCTGCAGGCGCAACTGGAGGACAAGCACCGTGTCATGCTTCTGGACATGCACGACGGCCTCAACAAGCTGGGCGACAGGCTGAATGCAGCTTCCGGCGAGTCATCCGAACGCTTACGCGGCGCCGTCGCCCAGGAACTGACGCAAACCCGTGACGCCATGCAGGCTTTGCAACTCTCGCAAATGCAGAACCTGGCGCAGATGCGCGAAACCGTATTGGAGAAGCTGCACCAGACCTTGGCCGAACAGGGCAAGGCGGAACAGGAGCTGATCCAGTCCACCATGCGCAATGCTACGCTGCAACTCGCCGGCACGATCGAAGCCCTGACCAAAACCGTCGATGCCCGCCTGCAGGAGATCAGCGGCAAGGTCACCGAGCGTCTCGATGAAGGATTCAAGAAAACCAATGAAACCTTTGCCAGCGTCATGGCGCGCCTTGCCACCATCGACGAGGCGCAGAAGAAGATCGATGGGCTGACCAGCAATGTCGTCAGCCTGCAGGAACTGCTGGGTGACAAGCGCTCGCGCGGTGCTTTCGGTGAGGTGCAGCTGGAGGCGTTGGTGCGCAATATACTGCCGGTCACGGCCTTTGAAATGCAGTATAGTCTGCCCAACGGCACGCGTGTGGATTGCGCGCTGTTTCTCCCGGAACCCACGGGCACGGTGGCGGTGGATTCTAAATTCCCGCTGGAAAACTACCATCGCATGTTCGAGCACGGACTGCCCGATATCGAGCGGGTGCTGGCAAAAAAACAGTTCAAGGTCGACGTCAAGAAACATGTCGACGATATTGCTGCCAAATACATCATTCCCAACGTCACCTCCGATGGGGCTGTGATGTTCGTGCCCGCCGAGGCCGTGTTTGCCGAGATCCACGCTTACCACTCCGATGTGGTGGATTACGCCATGAGCAAGCGGGTGTGGGTGGTGTCGCCGACCACGCTGATGGCGGTGCTCAACACGTCGCGTGCTGTGCTCAAGGACGTGGAAACGCGCAGGCAGGTACACATTATCAAGGACGAGCTGGGTAAATTAGGGAAAGAGTTCGGCCGCTTCGACCAGCGCATGAAGAAACTGGCCGACCATATCCGCCAAGCGCATGAGGATGCTGTGGATGTGCACACCACCAGCCAGAAAATCAGCCGCCGCTTCGCTGCCATCGAGGCAGTGGAAATGGAAAATGATCTGGCAGCGGTGCCTGCCTTGCCCGTCAACGACGAAGACAACCGAACCGAGGAGTAATCTATGGAAGACGAAGGCATGATGATCGTGCTGATCCAGCAATATGCCGCCAAATTCGGCATTACCTTCAATTCGAAGGCGATGGACGACGAGGAAACCAAACAGAAAGCCTACTCGTTGATGATGCAGGCCCTGAGCGGCCAGCGCGGTCCGGTGACGGACGAGGATCTCGGGCTTTGAACCTGCGCATCCTGTATTTCGCCCGCTTGCGCGAGGCGCTGGGTGTGGCGAAGGAAGAGATTTCGGTGGCGGATGGCGTGGCCGATATCCAGGCACTGATGGCTTGGCTGGCGGCACGCGGCGGGGTGTGGCAGCAGGAGTTCGCCGGCTGCCGTCCGTTGCGTGCTGCGGTTAACCAGGAGCTGGTTGCCAACTCGGCGAATTTCAAGACCGGCGATGAAATCGCCTTCTTCCCGCCGGTGACGGGAGGCTAAGCGTGGCCGTCAGAATTCAGCATGAGGATTTCGATGCTGGCGCCGAGATCGCCCGCCTGCGCTTGGCACGGCCAGACACCGGTGCGGTGGCGGCCTTTGTCGGCCAAGTGCGCGACATTAATGATGGGGCCAGTGTTTCCGGTATGACGCTGGAGTACTACCCTGGCATGACCGAGAAGGCGCTGGAAGCTATCGTGGAGCAGGCCAGGGCGCGCTGGGATATTTACGACGCAGTGGTCATTCACCGCATCGGCGAACTGAAGCCGCTCGAGCAGATCGTGCTGGTGGTGGTCAGCGGTACACACCGCGGCGAGGCCTTTGCTGCCTGCGAGTTCATCATGGATTATCTTAAGACCGAAGCGCCGTTCTGGAAAAAGGAAACCACTACAGAAGGCGCACGGTGGGTGGATGCGCGCAGCAGCGACGATCAGGCAAAGCTGCGCTGGAATACGGAAAACTAGACTTATGCCAGAAGCACTTGCCACGCACCAGCTCAGCCTATCGCTGAAGGCCGTTGATCTGGGCTTTGCCGACACCTCTGAATTGCTTGGGGGGGATTGCGGCTGGGTCGGCCAGGCGCGTGCGGAAAAGGCGGCACGCTTTGGCTTGGCGCTGGACCAGCCGGGCTACAACCTGTTCGTGCTGGGCGAAGTAGGCAGCGGGCGCTCTTCACTGCTGTTCCGCGCCATGCAGGAAGCCGCTGCCAGGCGTCCACCCGCCCCCGATCTAGTTTACCTTTACAATTTCGAACAGCCGGAACGCCCCCTGGCATTGCGGCTCAGTGCAGGCAAGGGCACCTTGCTGCGCGGCGGCATGGACAACTTTGCCCGCAACATTGCCCGCGACATTCCGCGCAAGCTGGACGAGGAGGGGGTGCACCGTGACGGCGAGCGGGTGCGCAAGGCCTGCCAGGAAAGAATCGACCAGGCCTATGTCGAGCTGAACGCGGTCGCCGAAGCCCGGCATTTCGTGCTGCGCCGCGAAGAAGGCAGGTTGCTGTTTACCCTGATGGGCGAAGATGGACAGGTCATGCATGAAGATACCGTGCTGGCCATGCCTGCCGCACAGCGTGCGGCACTGGAGGAATCGGAGCAGGAGCTGCGCGTCGAGATCGCCCGTTATTTGGAAAAAGTGCGCCCCATCGAGCGCGAGATGGAACAGCAACGGATCGCTTTTCGACGTGCCACCGTGGAGCCTGTAGTGCAACGCGAAGTGGAGGCTGTCCGGCTGGCCTTGGCCGGACAGGTGGTGGATGAAGCCAGGTTTGCGACTTGGCTGCAACGCCTGTCCGACGACGTGCTGGACAAGCTGGAAATCTTCTCTCCCAGCCACGCTGATGACGATGACGCCGGCATCGATGCGCTTCTGTCGCGCTATCGTGTCAACGTACTGGTAGACAACGGGGGGGGCGCTGGTGCCCCGGCGCTGCGCGACGACGACCCGGTATTCCGTTCCCTGTTCGGCGGTATCGAATATCAGGCAGAAAACGGCGTGCTGGTCACCGATTTCATGCGCATCCGCGCCGGCGATCTGCTGCGCGCCCACGGCGGTTTCCTCATGTTGCACCTGCGCGATCTGGTGCGCGACCCCCAGGGTTGGGAAAAGCTGCAACGCCTGCTGCGCAGCGGGCGCCTGCAGATTGAGGAGCCGGCCGCCTCTTTTGGCCAGCTGGCCACCACCACGCTGGAACCCGAACCCGTCGATGTGCAGGTCAAGCTGGTGCTGATTGGCACACGCGAGGACTATTACGACCTGCAGGAAGCCGACCCCGAATTTGCCAGCCATTTCCGCGTGAAAGTGGATTTTGCCGAAAGCTTTCCCGCCAATGCGGAAACCCGTCGCGCTGCGGCGGTGTTCATCGCGCAACGCTGCCAGGCATTGGGTCTGCAGCACTTTACGGCGGACGCTGTGGCGCGGCTGCTGCTGTTCATGCAGCGAGAGATCGACGACCAGCATCGCATGAGCGCCGTATTCGGGCGTCTGGAGTCTCTAGTGGTCGAATCTGCGGTGTTTTGCCGGATGCGTGGCGCTGACCTGATCAGCCTCCAGGATGTCGAGACGGCGCTGGCTGATAGGCTGCTACGCCACAATTATCCGGAACAGGTGCTGCTGGAGTCGATTGTCGACGGTGAATTAATGATCAGTGTGCATGGGCGAGAGGTAGGGCAGATCAACGGGCTGACCCAAGCCGACCTGGGAGATCTCCGCTTCGGCTCGCCGGTGCGCATCAGCGCCCGCGCTTACGCCGGCGAAGAAGGTGTGATCAACATCGACCGCGAGGTGGAAATGACCGGCCCCAACCACGACAAGGGCGTGATGATCCTGTCGGGCTGGTTGTCGGCCACGTTCTCGCAACAGGCGCCGCTATGCCTTTCTGCCTCGCTGGTGTTTGAACAGGAATACCACGGCGTCGAGGGCGACTCGGCCTCCTGTGCCGAACTTTACGCCCTGCTGTCTGCCTTGTCCGGGCTGCCGCTACCACAGGGCATCGCGGTCACCGGCGCATTGAACCAGCACGGTGAGGTCATGCCCATCGGCGGCATCAACGAGAAGATCGAGGGTTACTTCCGTGCCTGCCAGAAGCTAGGGCTAGATGGTGGGCACGGCGTCCTCATCCCCGCCCGCAACAGGCAGCATTTGTTGCTGGACGATGCAGTGGTGGAAGCCGTGGCGCGCGGCGAGTTCAGGATCTACACCATCAGCCACGTGCTGGAAGGTGTCGAACTGCTGACCGGAGTGTCGGCGGGCTCGCCGGATGCTTCCGGCAACTATCGCCAGGATACGGTGCTGGGCCGCGTGCAGCGCGCCTTGGAAGGTTTTCGCAAGGCCTGCGACACCAGCAGCCATCACCACGACCGGGAGCATGGCTGATGCCTCAGGAAAAAGATGATGGGGGTCTGAAGCGTGTTCGCTTCAACCACTTTGCACGTTCAGAAGGGTCGCTTGATGGGTAATAACAAGCATTGCCACGATTGGCCGCTGCACCGGGTGCTGATCTTCCGTATCGGCGCGACTGCGTTGGTGATGGCCGTGGCGGCCGCTGCCATAGTCTACTGGATCGAGCGGCAGAAGCTGCATGATACGGCAGTGGAACTTGCCACGCGGCGTGCGGCAGAGTTTGTTGCAGAAGCCGGCAATGTGTTCACCGCGCCCGGTGCAGCAGAAAAAGGTGAGGTGCAGACACGGCTGGATCGCTTTGTGCGCGAGCATCTGCCCCCACGAGAGGGCAGCATTGTGGCAGCCATGGTGTTTGACGCTGCCGGAACGCCCGTTGCGCGCTTCGCGCGGGCGGAGTTTGCGCAGCGCAGTGCAGCAGAGGCTTTTCTGACGGCACAGCATCGTGCGTCTGACGGTATCGCAAACGCGCGTGCGCGACCGGCGGAAATCGGCGGGGCCCGTGTCTATTTCGTCCAAGTGCCACTTGATGCCAGGGATGGGCGCATGCTGGGTCGGCTTTTCGCTCTGTACGCACCGAGCGCAAACTATGTCGCGGAATTCGATCGGCGCCTGCAGCGTGCCATCATCTTTGCCATTGCAGCGGTGCTGGCGTCGGCCGCCGTACTTTATCCGGTGGTGCTGCGTCTGATGCGCCGGGTCACTACACTATCCGCCAGTCTGCTCGATGCCAACCTCGAAACCATTCAGGTGCTGGGTGGCGCCATCGCCAAGCGTGACGCCGACACCGATGCCCACAATTACCGCGTCACGATCTATTCGGTACGCCTGGCCGAGGTGGTCGGTCTCGATGACGGGGATATTCAGGCGTTGATCAAGGGCGCGTTCCTGCATGACGTGGGGAAAATTGGCATCCACGACCAAATTCTGCTCAAGCCCGGGCGCCTGACGCCGGAAGAGTTTGTGGAAATGAAAACCCACGTCGAGCATGGGCTCGATATCGTCAGGCGCGCTTCCTGGCTCGCGGATGCGGCAGCGGTGGTCGGCAGCCATCACGAAAAGATGGCGGGCGATGGGTACCCGAATGGTCTGGCGGGAGAATCCATTCCCTTGGCCGCACGGATATTCGCCATTGCCGATGTGTTCGATGCGCTGACTTCGCGTCGTCCTTACAAAGAACCGCTCAGTTGCGACGAGGCCATGAACATTCTCGCGCAAGGGCGTGGCAGCCATTTCGATGCGCGACTTTTCGATGCATTCGAAAAGATCGCGCCCGCATTGCATGCACAGTTTTCCAGCAATGATGACAGTGCCGCAAAAGACACACTTGCACAAATCACCGAGCGCTATTTCCGGCAGGATGTGGGAATGCTGTTGGGCTGATCCAGATCAATAAACGCTGTTACTCACGACCGGATTCATGATGGACACGGAACAGGGCACGCAAAAAGTACGCCTCGACAAATGGTTGTGGGCGGCGCGCTTCTTCAAGACGCGCAGCTTGGCCGCCGATGCCGTGGATAGCGGCAAGGTCCATGTCGATGGCGATCGCGCCAAGCCGGCGAAGGAGGTCAGGCTGGGGGCAGTGATGCGCATCCGCCGCGGCAGCGAGGAAATGGAAGTGGAGGTGCGCGGATTGTCCATGCAGCGGAAGGGCGCGCCG
>DAOMFG010000080.1:0-7312 GCA_035429685.1 Methylophilaceae bacterium
GGCGGGAGCTCCAGCCCAACCACGTTGATGCGGTATTAGAGATCCTCGCGGAAACGCCCGGCTTTCATTTCCTCTGCCAGGTCGCGGTGGGTGGCAGCAATGATGCGCACGTCCACCGGGATGCTGGCGGTCGCCCCCACCGGGCGCATGCTTCTCTCCTGCAGCACGCGCAGCAGCTTGATCTGCAGAGGGAACGGCATGTCGCCGATTTCATCTAGCAGCAGGCTGCCGCCATTGGCAGCCTGAAACAGCCCTTTGTGGTCGCGCGTGGCGCCGGTGAAGGCGCCTTTGGCGTGGCCGAACAATTCCGATTCCAGCAGGGCTTCCGGCATGGCACCGCAGTTGATGGCCACGAAAGGCCGATCGTGGCGAGGGCTGGCGCGGTGGATGGCGCGCGCCAGCACTTCCTTGCCGGTGCCGCTTTCCCCCCGGATCAATATGCTGGCATCGCTGGCGGCAGCCAAGCGTGCCTGCTGCAGCATGGCTTCGATTGCCGGACTGCGGCTGATGAAGGCGCTGCGCCAGTCATTGCTGTCATCCCCGCTTGCCGGTTGCGCCAGACGCAGCGCCGAGGCGACCTGTTTGAGCAGTTCCTGGCTGTCGAACGGTTTGGTGAGAAAGCCAAATACGCCGCGCCGGGTTGCCTCCACCGCATCTGGAATCGAGCCATGTGCGGTGAGTATGATGACCGGCAGGCCTGGATCGTCGCGGTGCAGCGTATCGAACAGGGCGAGGCCATCCATGCCACCCATGCGCAGATCGGTGATGACCAGCTGGAACTTTTCGGCGGCGGCCAGTCCCAGCGCCTGTTCCGCGCTGGACGCAGTTTTCACCTGATAGCCGGTAGCCTGCAGGCGCATGGCGATCAGCCGCACGATGTCGGCATCGTCATCGACCACCAGGATTTTATGCGGGGATTCGCTCATTTCTGTCCTGCCTGTCCGCGTTCGGTCAGGGTCTTCTCGATACTCTTCAGTTCATCCAGTTTTTGTTGCAGGTCAGCAGCGTGTTTCTGATCCTCGGCCGACTTCTGTCTCGCCTTGGCAGCGTTGTCAGCCAGCTTCTGGGACTCGCCGAGATAGTCTTTCAGCAACGCCGCCAGGGCTTGGGTGTCGGCATCCGCCTTCTTGTCACTCAGTACACCATCCAGCAGCGCCAGCGCGTGCGCGTCGTCGCGGAAGGAACTGGATGGCAGGCCGGAGATCAGCGCCGCCTTCATGCGGGCGGCCAGGTCGCTCTTGTTGCGGCTGAGCGCTTGCGTTACCTGGGCATATTCCTTTTTTTGGCCGTCGGCAGACATCTCGCTATAGCGTCGGGCGAACGCCAGCAGTTCGCTGGCTGAAGCGTTTATCGATCTGGCCGATGCGGGCGCCGCACGGTCTTTCTCGGCCACTATTGGCGCTTCCTTTGGGGTGGTTTTCGCGCTCTCTTTCTGGGGTGACTGTGCGCATGCCGGCAGCGCAAGCATCAAAAGGCAAGCCAGCAGGCGCTTCATGTCGAGGCCTGTACTGAAAGTGGTAGCGTCATCCGGAACAGGGCGCCGCGATCAGACGGTAGCAGGGCGATCGTGCCGCCGTGTGCTGTGACATATTCGCGCGCGATGGACAGGCCCAGCCCGCTGCCGCTGACATGGCTGTCATGGCTGCCGCTGCCGCGGAAAAACGGATCGAACAGGCGCTCGCGCTCGGCCGGGGCGATGCCGGGGCCGCTATCGGCGATCTCCAGCAGCGCGTGCCCGTCATCAGGCGAGAGGCGTATCTGGATGCTGCCGCCACGAGGCGTGTACTTGGCGGCGTTGGAGATGAGGTTGTCGATCACGGTCAGCAATTTTTTGCGGTCACCTTCAAGTGTCATATCAGCCAGCTCGGTTATGATCGCGATCTGCTTGGTATCGAGCGTGAGCGCGTGAGCGGCCACGGCTTCCAGCACCAGCGGTTTGCAGTCAATACGTTCCAGCAGCAATGTCGGTTTGCGGAATTGTACCGCAGTGTAGTCGATCAGGTTCTCGATCATTTTCTGCAAGCGCAGGCTATTGTCGCGCAGGATGGCGGTAATCTCGCGCTGTTGCGGCGACAAGGTGCCGCCGACTTGTTCCGCCAGCAATTCGCTGCCTTCGCGAATCGAGGTCAGCGGCGTCTTTAATTCGTGCGATACATGGCGCAGGAAGCGTTTTTTCTGCTCCTCGAGGTCGGACAACTGCGTACGCAGCCATTCCAGCCGCTCGCCCAGCCGGCGCAGGTCGCCCGGGCCGTCAATGGCGATGGTGTCCTCGTACTTTCCCTCGCCAAGACGATTGATGGCGCTGTCCATGCGCCGGATCGGCCGCGCCAGCAGCAAGGTAATGGCAACGGCGACCAGCAGCGCGACCGGGATCAGCGTCAATATCTGCCACAGCATGACTTTCTGCGCACGCTCGGCGGTTTGCGCCAGTACCGCGGATTCCCGGTCGATCAGTTGGTTGCTGGCGCTGAGGATCGCCAGTGCCTGATCGGACAGTTCAATGAATTCGACTACGATGGGTGCCGAAGAATCGTCTTGCGGCAGGGTCGCGGCAATCCTATCGTGCTGGGCAAGCTCCCTTTTGCTGAGAGATTCAAGCCGCTGCCGCTGTTCCTGGTCCAGCGGCAGCGCTTGCAGCGCCTTTACCGCGCTTGCGAACTGGCGGTGGGCGGTGCGGTAGTTTTCTAGCAGGGCGGCATCGCCAAGCACCAGGTACTGTCGCACGCTGCGTTCCATGATGGTCAGTTGCTCGGACAGCGCGCGGCTGGCGCGGGTCGCTTCGACCGCCTGGTAGACGGTGTTGCGGCTTTGCTCGGCAAGGCGGTCGAGATAGAGCGCGGCGTTGCCGAAGGCGACCAGCAGCGGCAGCATCGCCAGGGCGAAGCCGATCAGCAGGAGTTTGAGAAATGAACTGGGGTAGGAGATGCGCACGGTGTCAGGCCTCGTGCCCCAGTATAATATGAACTGCCAGGCGCGGCGTACCCAGGTTTATTCACAAGGACTCTGGAAGCGTTCCGACCTGTGGCCGCTTCAATGTGCTGCAATGGCCTGAATAAAAACGGCAGCCGGATAGCAGGCTGCCGTAAGCTCGACTATGGAAAACTACTTCTCTTCGCCGATCTGGTAGATCTCCAGTTCCGGTTCTTCTTCCAACTTGCCGGTGACGGCGTCGATCTCGACTTCCCATTCCTTGCCATCTGCGGTCCTGATGTCGAACTCGTAGGAAATGCTACCGTCCGATTCGATGGAGTACTCGGTTTCGATGATTTCGCCGGCATGAACGGCCAGCGCAGCCTTCTTGGCGTCATCCAGGCTGACCTTGGCCTTGGCTTTGAAGCGCGGATCATCGGCCGTCACTTCTTCCTCTTCTTCTGTTACCTTGCCGGACTTTGCGTCAACTTCGACTTCCCACTCCTTGCCGTCCTTGCCGCGGATGTCGAATTCATAAATCGGCTTGCCCTTTTCGATTTCCGCTTCCAGCGTCTGCACTTCGCCAGGGTGTTTGGCCAACGCGGCCTTCAAGGCAGTTTCCAGCCTGCCGGTGTGCTTGTCGGCTGCCAATGCAGCAGGTGCGGCAAACAGGGATGCCGCCAGTACAAAAATGATCTTTCTTTTCATAATAACCTCCATGGTGATTAAAAAACTTTCAAACATCCGTAAATCAGGATTCAAGCATCTATTGTATTGTGCGGATTCATCGATTAAAAGTCAATATCTGTTTGATTATAAACATATAATGGCTGTTATCAGCCTGTGGTTGATAGTAGCCAATAATGGTTGTTATCAGCCGGATTGTTGGCTGCAGGAAAAACTGGTAAAAATAATTTTTGATAAGAATCAAATGGATATAAAAAATAAAATAGCAGCATGTTTTTTGCTTAATAATAAAATTCGAGAAAATCTGACAGGGTATGACCCAATCAAGCATCAGGTTGCATGATCCCGCATCGTCGGCCCGCGGGCTGGGAAGCGTCGAGCGCAAGATCCGCGATGAAATCCGGATCGGCGAGTATCTGGATGCCGCCTCGCGTAAGGCCGAGCAAGAAGTCTTTGCGCTGGATGCGTCATCACGACTGACAGGCTATGCTCAAACCATCGACAGCAACGTGTCGCGCGCGTTTCTTTATCGCAACTGGCGGCTTGTCGGCCTCGTCTATCACAACCACAGCAACGGCTCGATGCTGTTACTGGAAATAAACTACTTCTGAATTTTTGCAAGGACCAATCCATGGATGCCGTTCCCGATATTGTTGATGCAGTGTTATGGCTGCTGGCCGCGCTTTCGGTGCTGACTTGGGCCATCATGTTTTTCAAGGCTTACGCCTTCTGGGCAGATCGGCGCGGTAACGGGCGCTTGCTCGAGGGCTTCGGCCGCGCCGGGCAGGTGCGAGATGTAAGGCCTGTCGTGGCCCACGCCAGCTGTACCCTGGCCAATGTCGGCAGGGCAGGGCTGGCGGAATTGCAGGCACTGCCCCATGACGCCTCTACGCTGGATATCAAGGATCGCCGTGAAATGCTGCATCATGCCTTGCGGCAGCAGATCCATCTTGAGCAATCGCGGCTGGAGAATGGCCTGGCGGTACTCGCCAGCGTGGGGTCGACTTCGCCTTTCATCGGCCTGTTCGGTACCGTGTGGGGCATCATGCACGCGCTCAAGGCCATTTCCGCTTCGGGATCGGCGGGCCTCGACGTGGTGGCCGGCCCCATCGGCGAAGCGCTGATCGCCACCGCCATGGGTATTGCCGCGGCGATTCCGGCGGTGCTGGCCTACAACTATTTCCTGCGCAAGGTTCGGCTGTCGGTCGCCGCCATGGAACATTTCGCCGACCGTTTCCTGCATCTGGCTATCAAGTCCGGCATGAAGGAGGATTAGGCATGGCGATCGTTTCCAACGAAAACGGCATGATGAGCGACATCAACGTGACCCCGCTGGTGGACGTGATGCTGGTGCTGCTGACGGTGTTCATCGTCACCGCGCCGCTGCTGATGAACGCGGTATCGGTCAAGCTACCCAAGGCCGCCGCGACGACTGCCATCAGCAAGATCAACAGCGTGCGCATCAGCATTACCGAGGATGGCAAGCTTTACGTCGATCAGAATCTGGTGCGCGGCAGTCTGGAAGCAGAACTCAGGCGCATGCGCGGACAGGGCGAGTTCAGCGTGGAAATCCTGGGGGATGAAAAAGTGCCCTACGGCTACGTTGCAAGGGCCATGGCACAGGTGCAGCGAGCCGGAATCAGCAAGTTTGCCTTCGTCATGCTTCCGGAAAAACCGCAGGCCGCGAAACAATAGCGTTATCTATGGCCGCTATGTTGTCGCCTTATCGCGCCAAGGTGCTGCTGGCGCTGCTGCTCTCGCTGCTGCTGCATACACTGATTTACGCCACATGGCCGCAGCTGCAGGCAGTGAGCTCCATGCCCGTTCTGGTGCAGGGCGAACTGGTTGCGCCAGAAATCGAGGAACCCCCTGCCCCCGAGCCACCGCCTCCGCAGGCCAGGCCCGAGCCAATTCCAGAACTGCCCGCCAAGGCGCGCGAGCAGAAAGAGCCTGCGCCCAGGGAAAAACCCGATACCGGCATCGCCCTGCCGCTGATAGCGGAACAGGCGGATGACGCCAGTACCAACGATTACGTAGTGCCACAAGCGCCGCCACTGGAGGCGGACGACAAGCTGCCCTTCGCCAGCAAAACCGGAACGGTTCCGCTGGAGCAATATGTCCCATCGTCCGGAGCCGGTGCAGAGCCATCTTCTGGCAACGAAGAGGACGCAGTGGATCGTGAAGTGCTCGCCGAATACGGCCGCATCCTGCGCGACCGGGCCGCGCAAGCCGGAGGCTATCCGCCACTGGCGGCCAAGCGCGGTTGGCAGGGCAGAGTCAAAGTGCTGGTCAGATTCTCCCGCTACGGCTTGCCGCGACAGATCGAAGTCAAGGAGTCGAGCGGTCACAAGGTGCTGGACGAGCGCGCGCTGGAAATGGTCAGGCAGGCGTGCGCCGAAGCGGCTCTGCCCGAAGCGCTGAACCGCAAGGCCTTTTCGGTTGTGGTACCGGTGGATTTCAAATTGATGTAGTACCTCTGTTTGCAATCGAAGCAAGCGGTTCTCATGTGGAGAAACCAACGGCAGGGGGCAAACGCTTCCTTCCAGCGTCTTGTTATTTGGCAATTCTGGCGAATGAAAGTACCAGGGAGAATGTCCTGATCGAGGGAGGTATAATGTGTGCCATGGCACGCATCTCTATCATCGCCGCCATCGCTCGCAACGGCGTTATCGGCCTCGACAATACCCTGCCCTGGCATCTGCCGGAGGATCTCAAGCGCTTCCGTGCGCTGACCATGGGGCACCACATTCTCATGGGGCGCAAGACCTATGATTCTCTGGGGCGTTTGTTGCCGGGGCGTACCACGGTGATCGTGAGTCGCAATCCGGGGTATGTGGTGCCGGGAGCGCTCGTCGCCGGATCGTTGAAACAGGCATTGCAGGCATGCGGTGGTGACGAGGAAGTGTTCGTGATTGGCGGCGCGCAGCTTTACCACGAGGCACTGCCGCTGGCGGACAGGCTATATCTGACCTGGATCGAGCGGGATTTTGAAGGTGACGCGCACTTCCCTCCCCTTGACCTTGCCCAATGGCACGAAACTGGCCGCGAGACCGGCATCAGCGCGGACGGGCTGGGGTATGCGTTCGTGACGTACGAGCGTGAGGCGACTTTGTAGGGCTCAAGGTGCAGGAGCGCCGCCCACGGCCCGATTAGCCATGCTATCGCGGCGAGGCGCCGCTCCTACGGTTGTGCCACGCAGTCCACGTAGTACTTGCCGTCCTCGCTTTTTACCAGCCCGTGCACATCGGTTTCGAAGCCGGGGAAGCGCGTGTTGAATTCACGCGCGAACCGGAGGTAGTTGACGATGGTGGCGTTGAAGCATTCGCCGGGAATCAGCAGCGGAATGCCGGGCGGGTAGGGGGTCAGCAGCACGGCGGTGATGCGGCCTTCCAGCGCGTCGATTTCCACGCGGTCAATTTCCTTGTGCGCCATCCTGGCGAAAGCATCGGAAGGCTTCATGGCCGGGGCCATTTCCGACAGATACATGTCGGTGGTCAGGCGCGCCACGTCGTTGGCCTTGTATACGCCGTGAATCTGGGTGCACAGGTCGCGCAGGCCGATGCGCTCGTAGCGCGGGTGCTTGGTGACGAATTCCGGCAGCACTTTCCAGCACGGCTGGTTCTTGTCGTAGTCGTCCTTGAACTGTTGCAGCGCCGCCACCATGGTGTTCCAGCGGCCCTTGGTGATGCCGATGGTGAACATGATGAAGAACGAG
>DAOMFG010000081.1:0-7293 GCA_035429685.1 Methylophilaceae bacterium
CATATGTCGGATATGTAAGGAATCATTTTTTGTGAGCAACGCTGTATGGCGACGAAAATTGGATTTTTAGAGGTGCCCTTTATTACTTGGCCTGGTCCGAAATCCTGAAGCCGTAATAGGTACCGAATTCGCCTTCAGACTCATGATAGACGAAGAACATGCCGTTGGCGTAACCATGCCCACTGTAGTGATTGTTGGCACGCAACTTCATGGCGGAAGGCAAGGCGCTCCTACCAACGAACTTGCCTTTCAGGTCGAACACCAGAACCGCCTTGTGATCGACATCCAGCACAGCCAGTTCCTCACCGGGAATCCCGGTAAATGCAACGTAGGAGTCGCTGATGTCATCGAAGCGCGCTCCGGCCGCGGCCAAGTCGAGCTTGATCTCTCTGACCGGCTCGCGTTTGTCCAGCTTGACCACCAGCACCCGGTCTGAACGCCCCTGTTTGGCGTAATACTGGTTCTCCGCCGGGTCGTAGGTCGGAAAGGTGGCAGCATCGCCAAACGCCGGGTTGGGCCCGCTGAGCATATCGGAGTTGTTAGTCAGCTTGCCTTCCTTGTCCAGTTCAAGGCTATACACACCGCACAGTGGCAACATCCCCACGTCGCTGGAGACATTGTAGGTAACCGTTTCCAGCCGGTTCTGGTTAGGGTTGAAGTAGACCGTCTTGTTGTTCAGTCCCGGCTTGGCGCTGCTGACGTAGTTGCCTTTGGCATCATAAACGTGGATCAGCGATTTCGAGGCGATGTTGCCGTATTCATCCGCCATTGCGGCAAAACCGCCATCCGCGATAATGTAGCGCGCCTGCTCCGGCACGTAGGCCACCGTCATCGGACGCGAAACCGGCCGCGCCGCCAGCGGAATGCGCATGCCTTCCAGCGCTTCCGCCAACACCTGCGCCCCGGCTGGCAGACTTAAAATCATGGCCAGCGCCCCCGCTATTGCCAATCTCCATCGTTTGTCGTTCATACTGTTTCCTCGATCAGTGAAAGTGGAGATTTTACCTGCTACAGCCTATGGACAAACACCCGCACCTGTTAGTTTTCATCTCCTCGCATGGCTTCGGCCATATCGCGCAAACCGCGCCGGTGCTCAACGCCCTGCGCAAGCTCATCCCCGGCCTCGCGCTCACTATCCGCTCCACCGCACCCCTCGGTCAGTTGCGCTCGCGCATCCACGGCGAGTTCGAATACCTGCCGCTGGCGGGCGACATCGGCATGCTCATGTCCTCGGCGCTGGACGTGCGCGCGGCGGAAAGCGCTGCCGCTTACCGCGAGCTGCATGGCGCATGGGAAGCACGGGTGGCAAGCGAAGCGACCTTGCTGCGCGACATCGCGCCGGATTTCGTGCTCTCCAACATCGGCTACCTGCCGCTGGCCGGGGCGCAACGCGCGGGAATTCCTTGCGCCGCAATGTGCTCGCTCAACTGGGCGGACATTCATTCACACTACTGCCAGGATCCCGCAATCACCGCACAGATCCACAGGGCCTACGCCGGAGCCCAAGCGTTTTTGCGACTCACCCCCGGCATGGCTATGGTTGACCTGCCCAACCGTATCCTGATTGACGCCGTGGCTGAGGTCGGTCGCAACCGGCGCGAAGAAATCAACCATCGCCTTGGCTTGGGATACGAGGACAAACTGGTGCTGGTCAGCCTGGGCGGCATCAGCGGTCGCCTGCCCATCGAAACCTGGCCGCGCCAGCCTGGCGTACGCTGGTTGGTGCAGACCGACTGGCGCGCCGAACACCCCAACGCGGTGGCGCTGGAATCACTGCAAATGGAATTCAGCGACCTGCTCGCCAGCAGCGACGCGCTGGTCTGCAAACCAGGCTATGGCAGCTTCGTCGAAGCCGCCTGCAGCGGCGTGCCAGCGCTGTTTGCCAGCCGCGCCGACTGGCCGGAAAGTTCCGCCCTCACCGACTGGCTGAAAGAAAACGGTCTGTGCCGCGAAGTCAGCCGGCAAGCGCTGGAAGGTGGCGATTTCGCCACCGAACTCCAGGCCATGTGGGATGCCACCCGCCCAGAACCTGTGCACCCCTCCGGTATCGCCCAGGCCGCCGACTGGCTGGCCGCCAGGCTCCTGCCTAGATAGCCTCCCGCCGCTCGATCAGCATGGCGTCGCCATAGCTGAAAAAGCGGTAGCGCTGCTCGATGGCGTGCTGATAGGCGCGCTTGATGTTGTCCGAGCCGCCGAACGCGGACACCAGCATGATGAGCGTGGTGCGCGGCAGGTGGAAATTGGTCAGCAGCCGCTCTACCACGCGGAAGCGGTAGCCGGGGGTGATGAAAATGTCAGTATCGCCACAGCCGGCAGCCAGTTCGCCGCCACGTGCCGCGCTTTCCAGCGCGCGCAGCGCCGTGGTGCCCACCGCCGTGACCTTGCCACCGCGCGCCCGGGTGGCATTGACCAGTTCCACCGTCGCCGGTGGAATCTCGAACCACTCGCTGTGCATCTTGTGTTCCGCCACGTTCTCGGTACGGATCGGCTGGAAGGTGCCGGCGCCGACGTGCAGGGTGACGAACGCAGTGCTCACCCCTATTCCGGTAAGTTGCGCCAGTAGCGCCGCGTCGAAATGCAGCCCGGCGGTGGGTGCGGCGACGGCGCCCGGCTGGCGCGCATACACCGTCTGGTAGCGCTCCTCGTCAGTGTCGTCCGCCGCGTGGGTGATATAGGGCGGCAGCGGCAGGCTGCCGTGGCGCTCCAGCAAATCCAGCAATGCCTTGTCGCCGGCAAAGCCGAGTTCGTACAAATCGTCCTGCCGCGCCAGCACCTCGACCTCGATGGCGTCGCCAGCCAGCCACAGCCGCGCCCCCGGCCTAGGCGCGTGCGAAGCGCGGATGTGCGCGAGGCAACGCTTGTCATCCAGCACGCGCTCCACCAGCACCTCGATTTTTCCGCCGCTCTCCTTGCGGCCGTTCAACCGCGCCTTAAGCACGCGCGTATCGTTGAACACCAGCAGGTCACCAGGCTGGATCAGGGAGGGCAGGTCGCGGAACATCGCATCGCGCAGCGCGCCGCTGTTGCCATCCAGGCACAGCAGCCGGCTGGCGCTGCGCTCGGCCGAGGGGAACTGGGCAATCAGCTCCGGCGGCAGGTCGAAATCGAAGTCGCTGGTTTGCATAAAATCTGGCTGACTAAAAACGAAATGCCCGAATGCTATAGAAAACCGCGCAGATTCGATATAATGCCGGCTCCTTTCCCAGCCGGGATGGCGGAATCGGTAGACGCAGCGGATTCAAAATCCGCCGCTGGTAACAGTGTGGGGGTTCGAGTCCCCCTCCCGGCACCACCCATGTAAGTCTCTGCTTTTTGTTAGCAAACGCGCCAAATTGCATAAGGCCAAGACAACCTCTCATACTCGGAGCCAACAGGGGTAGTTGGCCAAGTACAGACTCTAATAGCTACTGAAGCAGCAATTCTTCCAGAAGATTGACGAAACCCTACAGAAATCATGCCTCTAGTCGGGGGCGGCTAGCGTGGAACGATTTTTCGCTCCACTAATTGCACACGATCCCCAATCTCTACGGCAGGTCTCATGTTCTGCTCATGGACTATAAATTCATCACCATAGCGCACTGTCACCAACCACGGACCCGTAGACTCTTCGTGTGTTGCAATATGCTCCAGAGCCACGCCATCCGGGGTCACCTCCGCGATAGTTAAAGTGCCTGGCTTCTCCAGCGAAGGATCCGGGCCGACTTCCCGATTCCTATGCCGGACGTCGGTCACCACACCACAGTTATCGCAAGGGTCGTCATCCCCCATGGTTTGCTCCATTTGCTCCGGGGTTTCGGGGATGATCAGTTCGTTTCCCTCGGCCGAAAGTAGCGGAGCGCAGGAAAAACCAAGTAATAAAATTAGAAAGTTTCTCATTCAAAACCCTCAACTATATTAAGTGCCAGGAAAGCCACTCGGCCGCTGGTCATCAGCCGTTTATAACTCACTGAGACACGTCCCGCAACTGGTCCAGCCGTTGCCGGAATCCGGCGGCCCAGTAATCCGTGATCGATTGCAAGTCTTCCCATGTGACCTGATCGCCCTGCTTCAGCGTTTTGTTTCCCTTGCGATTCGCTATGGCGGTAGCGAGGCGGTTGCCATCCGGGTCAAGGACCTCCATCTCCGCCGTCATTTCCGCGACCATCGGCGCATCACCGGCCACGTCCCGTCCAAGGTTGTACACAGCCTTGATCGGGATGAAATCGGATGGTTTGAGCGGCGACTTGGCCAGCTGCACACCGGTAATCGCGGCCCTGACCCGCAGCACGTCCGGGCCTTCCTCGTGGACGATCTGGTAATCCGGCGTGAGCGCCCCGAGGAACGAACCGTAAAAGCCGTCTGTCATGCGCTTCAACACCCCCGGCTGCACCCCGTTATAGTCGGGATTCGGCACCAGATAAACCTCTATCGGGTCAAACATGATTTTCTTGTATTCACTATAGTCTGCGGTCTTGTTGAGATATAGCCATACCCCCTCACGGTCGGCGGCTGGTTCCAGCTTGGAATAATCCGAGAGAAAGCCAGAATGCGGCGGGCTGCCTGAGGAGTTCTCCTGGCCCCAAGCGGATGCCGCGACTACAAGAAAAATTGCCAGCGACGTTCTTAACCTGTTTTTCATATAGCTTCTCTTTTTGACGCCCCTAGAGTGATGCCATCTGATCTATTTCAAGGCACTCACCTGCTGCTTGCGTTCATGCAAGACGGTGCCACCGACACACAGGGTTGAACACTATCAGCCGCGACCTTTCAATCAACTGGATTCGGCCCGGAAATATCATATCGGCACCGTAGATCCATTGTAACTGGAAACACGAGGATAGCCCCGCATCCACACCGCTTTCCCGGCATAGTATTATTCAGCAGACACTTAGGAGAAAATCCATGCTACATGACTTTTGGCATGATCGCTGGCAAAACAACCAGATCGGGTTTCATCAGGGCGAGGCGAATGCCTGGTTGCAACAGTTCTGGCCGGCGTTGGCCGTGGCTCCGGGCAGCCGGGTGTTTGTGCCCTTGTGCGGGAAAAGTAGCGACATGCTGTGGCTGCGCGCGCAGAGCTACGCCATTGTCGGCGTGGAAATCAGCCGGTTGGCGGTAGAGGCATTTTTTGCCGAGAACGGGATGCCGGTGACGGTTTCGACCCAAGGCGAGTTTAGCGTCTACGAAAGCGATGGCATCCGGCTCTACTGCGGCGACTATTTCGCACTGACCGCACAACATCTGGACGGGGTATGCGCCGTGTTCGACCGCGCATCTCTCATCGCCCTGCCGCCGGAAATGCGAGCGGGTTATGCCCGCCACATGAGGCAGCTGCTCCCGCCGGGCAGCCAGACCTTGCTGGTGGCGTTCGAGTATCCGCAAGCGGAGATGCAGGGCCCGCCATTCAGCGTGCAGGAAGAGGAGGTGCGGGCGCTTTACGCCGCGCATTGCGACATCACATTGCTGCACGTGGCAGATATCCTCGCGCAGGAACCCCGCTTCCGCGACAAGGGCTTAAGCCGTCTGCAGGAAAAGGTTTACGCGCTGACGTACAATTAAACTCGGATAGTTCATTAGCCCGTCATTCCCGCGCAGGCGGGAATCCAGTCGATTGAAACCCCCGAGTAGCGAGACAAAATTGTGGTCTTGTCCGCTACGCGGAGTATTTTTTTGCTGGATTTCCGCCTGCGCGGGAATGACGCGGGGTTACCTCAACAAACAGAGATTGCCATGCACCAACTCACCCACACCCTGGCCACCCAAACCCGTGGCCGCCGCATATACGACATCACCGACGAGGTTCGGCGCTGGGCGGAAAGCAACAGCATGGCGACTGGCCTGCTCACGTTGTACATCCAGCACACTTCGGCCAGCCTGCTGATCAACGAAAACTACGACCCTGATGTGGTCGCCGATCTGGAACGCTTCTTCGCCCGATTGGTGCCGGACGGCGACCGTCTGTTCGTGCATACCGTTGAAGGCCCGGACGACATGCCGGCGCATGTGCGGACGGCACTGACCCAGACCCATCTCTCAATTCCACTGGTCGGCGGTCAGCTCGCGCTGGGCACATGGCAGGGAATCTTCCTGTACGAACACCGCCACGAGCCAGCCACGCGCCGAGTGGTGCTGCATTTGATGGGGGAATGAGGCTGACGAGCGCGGGCGGGATCGCTTGGACTGCGCGGTGTTGCGACGATCAGGCGTTATGGCTGACAGCCAGTTCCGCGGAAGCCCTCTCCGCAATTTCCGGAAATTGCAGGATGATCTTGTCGTGTTCGTCCACATCTACCGTCACCAAGCCGCCGTTGGCCAGCCGGCCAAACAGCAGCTCGTCGGCCAGTGCACGGCGGATGGTGTCCTGAATCAGGCGCGCCATGGGACGGGCGCCCATCAATGGGTCGAAACCGGTTTTGGCGAGATATTCCTTGAGCTTGTCGGTAAAGGCTACTTCCACCTTCTTCTCATGCAGTTGATCTTCCAGCTGCATGAGGAATTTTTCCACCACGCGCATGATGACCGCGTGATCGAGCGGGCTGAAGGAAACCGTGGCATCCAGGCGGTTGCGGAACTCGGGGGTGAACAGCCGCTTGATCTCGGCCAGTTCATCGCCACCGCTGGCCGCCTTGGTGAAACCGATTCCACCCTTGGAAATAGCCTCCGCGCCGGCATTGGTGGTCATGACGATGATGACGTTGCGGAAATCCGCCTTGCGCCCGTTATTGTCGGTCAGCGTGCCGTGATCCATCACCTGTAGCAGGATGTTAAAAATGTCCGGGTGCGCCTTCTCGATCTCATCAAGCAACAGCACGCAATAAGGGTGCTTGGTGATGGCCTCCGTCAGCAGGCCGCCCTGCTCGAAGCCGACATAGCCGGGCGGCGCGCCGATCAGGCGTGACACCGCATGGCGTTCCATGTATTCCGACATGTCGAAGCGTACCAGTTCGATGCCCAGCGTGTAGGCCAGTTGCCGTGCAACTTCTGTCTTGCCCACGCCGGTAGGGCCGGAGAATAAGAATGCGCCGATCGGTTTCTGCGTGTTGCCGAGCCCACTGCGCGCCATCTTGATGGCGGCGGCCAATACTTCGATGGCTTTGTCCTGGCCAAACACCACGGCTTTGAGGTCGCGATCCAGCGTTTTCAGCGCATTGCGATCGTCGCTGGAAATATTCTTGGGCGGGATGCGCGCGATCTTGGCGATGATGTCCTCAATCTCCTTGTTGCCGATCACTTTCTTCTGCCGCGATTTTGGCAGAATGCGCTGCGCGGCACCGGCCTCGTCGATGACGTCGATGGCCTTGTCCGGCAGGTGGC
>DAOMFG010000082.1:0-7189 GCA_035429685.1 Methylophilaceae bacterium
TCGGATTCATCGGGCCGGACGAGGCCGGCAGCCGCCTCAAGCCTGCCATCCACGACCTGAAAATCGACACCCAGGGTCTGGTACATGCTGAAACCCACGCCACCATCGCCAAGACCCGCGTCATCGGTGGCCACCAGCAGATGATGCGGCTGGATAGTGAAAGCCGCGCCGCGTATTCCCAAAAAGATGCGGAGGCATTGCTGGGTGGTATATATCGGCAACTGGCCGATCACCCTTCCGTAGTAGTGCTGTCCGACTACGCCAAGGGCGTGCTGACACCGGAGTTATGCCAGGCGCTGATTACGGAAGCGAAGCGCCTGGGCATCCCGGTGCTGGTCGACCCCAAGGGACACGACTATAGCAAATACAGCGGCGCCACTGCGCTCACCCCCAACAAGAAAGAAGCCGCCGAGGCCTGCCAGGTCGACGTCCGTAACAACGCCGCGCTGCTGGCCGCCGCAGCGCAGATGCGCAGTGACCTGAAACTGGATTTCCTCGCCGTCACCCGCGGCGAAGAAGGCGTATCGCTGATCGAGGATGGTCATGCCCTGCACATTCCGGCCACCGCCAAACAGGTGTTCGACGTGTCCGGCGCCGGTGACACCGTGATCGCCACCCTGGCTGCCGGACTGGTCGCAGGTCTGCAACGGCACGAGGCGCTGCACCTCGCCAACCTCGCCGCCGGAGTAGTCGTAGGCAAAGTCGGCACGGTACCGATCAAGCGCGAGGAACTGCTGCACGAACTGACCCTGGAAGACACCTCGGAACAGGCCGACAAGGTGTGCGGGCTGC
Source organism: Methylophilaceae bacterium (assembly GCA_035429685.1). GTDB lineage: Bacteria > Pseudomonadota > Gammaproteobacteria > Burkholderiales > Methylophilaceae > DAOMFG01. Next base: position 793 of record DAOMFG010000082.1, read on the forward strand.
CGCAGCTGCTGGCCAAGGTCGCCCGATGGCACAATGCCGGCGAGCGCATCGTATTCACCAACGGCTGCTTCGACCTGCTGCATGCCGGCCACGTGACTTACCTGGAACAAGCGCGCAAGCTCGGCGACCACCTGGTGTTGGGGCTCAATACCGACCGCTCGGTAAGCGCTCTCAAGGGTCCCACCCGCCCCGTCATCCACGAACAGGATCGGGCGCGCGTATTGGCTGCACTGGAAGCGGTCGACGCCGTCATCCTGTTCGATGAAGACACTCCGCTGGAGCTGATCCGGCAAATCAAGCCGGATGTGCTGGCCAAAGGCAGCGACTACAGTGAAGACCAAGTGGTGGGCGGCGCGGAGGTCAGGTCCTGGGGCGGCAAGGTAGCGCTAGTGGACATCGTTCCGGGGCGCAGCAGCAGCAGCATCATCGAAAAACTGGCGGGTTGAATCAGGATATAATTCGGCGCCATGCATGAACATACCCCACGCCATAACGCGCCTGCCCCAGGTTCTTCCGACCGCTCCTTCGGGCTGGTTTTTACCGTTTTCTTCCTGATCGTCGGCCTGCTGCCCACGCTGCATGGGCATGGCATACGACTGTGGGCTCTGGAACTGTCAGGCGGTTTTTTGCTGCTGGCGTTGGTTATTCCCCGCGTGCTGGCGCCAGCGAACCGCGCATGGACCAAGTTCGGCCTGCTGCTGCATGACATCGTCAGCCCGATTGCACTTGGCATCCTGTTTTTCGTTGTCGTTACTCCGACCGGCCTACTCATGCGGCTGCTGGGCAAAGACCCCTTGCGCCTGCGCTTTGAACGTTCTGCCAAAAGTTACTGGATCGTCCGCACGCCACCCGGGCCGGACGCCGAATCCCTTAAAAATCAGTTCTAGGAATCCTTCATATGTCGTTTCTCAAGGAACTTTGGGCCTTCATGCGCAGCCGCAAGAAATACTGGCTGCTGCCCATCCTCGTCATGATGGTAGTGCTGGGTGTGCTGATCGTCATGGCGCACGGCACTGCGGTGGCGCCGTTCATCTACACGCTGTTCTAGGCCTGGTATGTACGTACTCGGCATTTCCGCCTATTACCACGACAGTGCCGCCGCCCTGTTGTGCGACGGGGAAATCATCGCCGCGGCGCAGGAAGAACGCTTCACCCGCAAAAAACATGACGCCGGGTTCCCCAAGAATGCCGTCGAGTACTGCCTGAAGGAAGCTGGCATCGGCCTTGGCGAGGTGGATTATGTCGCTTTCTACGACAAGCCATTCCTCAAGTTCGAGCGCCTGCTGGAAACCTATGTCGCCTTCGCGCCACGCGGATTCCAGTCGTTCCGTATGGCGATTCCGGTGTGGCTGCGTGAAAAACTGTTTCTGAAAGACCTGCTGCGCAAGGAACTCAAGGCTTACGCCCCGGGCTACGACTGGGACAGCCGTTTGCGCTTCTCCGAGCACCACCTGAGTCACGCCGCCAGCGCCTTCTTCCCGTCGCCATTCGAGGAAGCCGCGGTGCTGACCATGGACGGCGTCGGCGAATGGGCCACCACTTCACTCGCCATCGGGCGCGCCAACAAGCTGGAGGTGGTGAAGGAAATCCACTTTCCCCACTCCCTCGGCCTGCTCTACTCGGCCTTCACCTATTACACCGGCTTCAAGGTTAATTCAGGTGAATATAAAGTCATGGGGCTCGCGCCCTATGGCGAACCAAAATATGTGCAACAAATCTTCGACCATCTGGTGGATTTGAAAGACGATGGCTCATTCCGGCTGAACCAGTCGTATTTCAACTACTGCACCGGCCTGACCATGACCAGCCCGAAGTTCCATGACCTATTCGGTGGCCCGCCCAGGAAAGCCGATGAGCTGCTGACCCAGCGCCACATGGACCTGGCCGCATCGGTGCAGGCCGCCACGGAGCAGATCGTTCTGCGGCTCGCCCGTGCCATCCGGCAAGAGACCGGCCTCAGCAACCTGTGCCTGGCCGGCGGCGTGGCGCTCAACTGCGTAGCAAATGGGAAGGTTTTACGCGATGGCCAGTTCGATGGGCTCTGGATACAGCCGGCGGCTGGCGATGCCGGTGGCGCCTTGGGCGCGGCGCTGGCGATACACCACATCCACCTTGGCCAGCCCCGCACTGCCGACGGGCGGGACAAAATGCGCGGCTCCTATCTCGGCCCCGCCTTCGAGCAGGCCGACATCGAACGCCGTTTGACGGCTGCCGGCGCCAAATTCTCGGTACTCAACGATAGCGAGCTTCCCCAGACCGTAGCAAAAGCGCTGGCGGATGGCCAGGCAATAGGCTGGTTCCAGGGGCGCATGGAGTTCGGCCCTCGCGCCTTGGGCGGTCGCTCTGTCCTGGGTGACGCCCGCTCACCTGCAATGCAATCGGTGCTGAATCTGAAAGTAAAGTACCGCGAATCGTTCCGCCCGTTCGCGCCTTCCGTGTTGCGCGACGACGTGGCCGACTGGTTCGAACTGGATGGTGACAGCCCCTACATGCTGCTGGTGGCGGATGTGGTGAAGAACCGCCGCCGCGTCATGACCGAGGCGGAACAAGCCCTGTTTGGCATCGACAAACTCAACGTGCCGCGTTCGGAAATCCCCGCCGTCACCCATGTGGATTACTCGGCGCGCATCCAGACCGTGCATGCGGAAACCAATCCGCGCTACCACGCGCTGATTGCGGCGTTCAAGCAGCAAACCGGTTGCCCAGTGATCGTCAACACCAGCTTCAACGTGCGCGGCGAACCCATCGTCTGCACGCCGGAAGACGCCTTCCGCTGCTTCATGGGCACCGAGATCGAGGTGCTCGCAGTAGGCAACTGTTTCCTGAGAAAGGAAGACCAGGATCCGGCGCTCAAGCTTAATTATGAAACCGCGTTTGAACTGGATTAGCACCATTTCCAAAAATTTCAGCACCTGGCGAGGCGGGGCCATGTACTTCGCCGCCCTGCTGATCTCCCTGCATGCGCTCCTGTTCTATGGCCTGCCTTTGGCAGGGATCCTGTTTGCATGGTTGCTTCTGGCCGTCTGGTTTATGTTCGCCGGGGGGGCTCAAGCACTCTTGACCGCAGTTCCAGTGGCTATATTCACGCTACTGCTCAATATTAGCATTCAGCTCTCTGGCCTGGAGCGCAGCATGTACTACCGTCCTCACGAATTGCTCAAATCCAGCAGTCCGGACTTTGGTGACGTATACCAGCCGAACACCCGGTTCAGTATGCACATGCCTTTCGGTGACATTGAAGCCATGGAAAAGGTCGGCATTCAGGAACCGCGAGAGATCGAATATCAAACAGACGCTCTGGGATTCCGCAACCCGACCAATTACCATGGCCAGAAATTTGTACTGGTTGGCGACTCCTTTGTCGCCGGGCTTGCTGACACACAATCCTGTATTACTACGGAATGGCTACGCCGGGAACACCACATTGACACTTACAACCTGGGCTATCCCGGGGACATGGACGATTATGTCAACCGTGTGCGCGCCTTCCGCTCGCGTTATGGAAAAAACTTTCACGTACTGCTCTTTTTTTTTGAAGGAAACGACTTTATCCCCTATTCAGCGAAGCCACCTCGCTCGTCCAGCTTATTGCAGCGCTATTATTCCTGGTTCAAGAATTCTGCAATATGGCGCTACACGCGTGCCTTATATTTACGTGGGACGCAACGGCACGCAGGAAAGAATGAGAATGCTTCGCTCGTGAGGGATGTAGGTCACCACCCAATAGCCTTCTACTCTCAAGATTTGGTGGCCGTCGCCAATCGGCAAGCGCTACTGGATAGCCAGCTTCGCTTTACCCAAGCATTACAGGCACTGCAACCCAACCTTGCCCAAATCTTTTTTGTGCCATCGAAATATCGGGTTTACGCTCGTTGGCTGGATCCCAAGCCTTTGCCCAACGAGCAATGGCTTTACCTTGAACGCACTGCAAAACAGACTGGCATCCCGGTCCATAACCTGACACCTGCCCTCGAAAAAGAAGCCGAGCGTCTGTTACCTCAAGGCCAATACGTCTACTGGCGCGACGACACCCACTGGAACTGCAACGGCATGCGCACGGCCGCAACCGAAGTAGCGCACGTCCTGAGCCAAGACTGAGATGCCCAGCCCCAGTCACATCGATTTTTCCCGCATCCTGATATTGGGACCGTCCTGGATTGGCGATATGGTGCTGTCGCAAAGCCTGTTCAGGGCCATCAAGGCGCGCAACCCGGAAGCCCGCATCGACGTTGCCGCCCCAGCCTGGACGCTGCCGTTGCTGGAACGCATGCCGGAAGTGGATGCTACGATCTCCCTGCCCTTCAGGCACGGCCAACTGGCGCTGGGAGAACGCTTCCGTTTCGGCAAGCAATTGCGTGGGCGCGGCTATATCCAGGCCATCCTGCTCACCAATTCCCTGAAATCAGCCATATTGCCGTTTGCCGCCGCGATCCCGCGCCGCACCGGTTTTCTCGGCGAATTCCGTTATGGCCTGCTCAATGACATCCGCCCGCTGGACAAACAGGCGCTGCCACGCACGGTGGATCGCTTTGCTGCTCTGGGGCTGGAGCCAGGTGAACAGCAACCACTCTCGTTACCTTTGCCCCGCCTGGCGGCCAACCCGGAGCAGGCATTGCTGACATTGCGGCGACTGGGCCATGCCGCACCCGAAGTTCCGGTGCTGGGACTGTGTCCCGGCGCGGAATACGGTCCGGCCAAGCGCTGGCCGGCCACCTACTACGCCGAGGTTGCCAATACGGCACTGGTGCGGGGATGGCAAGTTTGGCTGTTTGGTTCGGAAAAAGACGTGCAGGTGACCGGTGAAATCAACACGCTGACCGGTAGACGCTGCCTGGATTTGGGCGGCAGAACCACGCTGGGCGAAGCCATTGACCTAATGGCGCTGACTACGGAAGTAGTCAGCAACGACTCTGGTCTGATGCATGTTGCCGCCGCGCTCGGAAAACCGCTGGTCGCGGTTTATGGCTCCTCCGACCCACACCACACCCCACCGATGAGCGAAAAGGCCTCCATTGCCTACTTGGGACTGCCCTGCAGCCCATGCTTCAAGCGTGAATGTCCGCTTGGGCATTTGAATTGCCTGAAACAACTAGCGCCGCACGAGATAATAGAAAAGCTGAAGCTGGACGTCCGAGTATAGGAGCGGGCCCTCGCCGCGATCAAACGAGTAATCGCGCCGATGGCGGCGCTCCTACGCATAGGGGAGTGATAATTAGGCTTAGACGATCCCCATGTCCTTCAGGCCTGCAGACAGATCCTTGTCTTTTCCGGCCTTGCCTTCCAGCTTGATCCGGAGGCGAATGTCGTTGACAGAATCGGCGTTGCGTAGCGCATCTTCGTAGCTGATATGGTCGTTTTCATGCAGGTCGAACAACGACTGGTCGAAAGTTTGCATGCCGAGTTCACGCGACCTGGCCATGACTTCCTTGATCTCATGCACATCGCCCTTGAAAATCAGATCCGAGATCAGCGGCGAATTCAGCATGATTTCCACCGCGGGAATCCGGCCCTTGCCCTCGACCTTTGGAATGAGCCGTTGTGAAATGAACGCCTTGGCATTCAGCGACAAATCCATCAGCAGTTGCGGGCGCCGCTCTTCCGGGAAAAAGTTGATGATACGATCCAGCGCCTGATTGGTACTGTTGGCGTGCAGGGTAGCAAGGCACAAATGGCCGGTTTCGGCGAAAGCGATGGCGTAATCCATGGTTTCCCGGTCGCGGATTTCACCGATCAGGATGACGTCCGGAGCCTGACGCAGGGTGTTCTTCAGCGCCACATACCAATTGTCGGTATCCACCCCGACCTCGCGCTGGGTGATGATGCAGTTCTTGTGCTCATGCACGAACTCGATCGGGTCCTCGATGGTAATGATGTGACCATAACTGTTCTCGTTGCGATGGCCGACCATGGCCGCAAGCGAAGTGGTCTTGCCCGACCCGGTGCCGCCGACGAAGATCACCAGACCGCGCTTGGTCATGGTGATGTCCTTGAGCACCTCCGGCAGCCCTAGCTCCTCGAACTTCGGGATCTTGTTGGTAATGGTCCGGAACACCAGACCTGGCGAGCCTCGCTGTACGAAAGCATTGACACGAAAGCGCGACATGCCGGGCAGGCTGATGGCAAAGTTGCATTCGTTGGTGGAATCGAATTCCAACGCCTGCTTGTCGTTCATGATGCTGCGGCAAACCTCCTTGCATTGCTGCATGGTCAGCGTCTGGTTGCTTAATGGCGTGATTTTTCCATCAACCTTCAGTGCGGGCGGAAAGCCCACGGTGATGAACAGGTCGGACGCATTTTTCACCAGCATCAGGCGCAACAAGTCGAATATGAATTTTTCTGTCTGGCCTTGCTCCATTACCTCATCCTCCTGAATGTTTCCGGCACTTGCCTAGCTGCC
>DAOMFG010000083.1:0-7151 GCA_035429685.1 Methylophilaceae bacterium
GGTCGCGCCAGGAAAGACCTGTGCCTTACAGCATGCCGATCTGCATCGCCTGGTAGAACATGGAGTCGCGCTGGTAAACATCGGCAGCGATGACCTGCGCCTTGACACGCTGTAACTCCTCCTCGCTGATGCCGTCCTGCTTGAGTTGTTCGATCTGGCCGCGGATGGCGATTTCGAGATCCTGTACCGATGTGCCTTCGCTGGGCGTGCCATCGAACTCGAACAGCGCCGGGCCACGATTGACCGCGTCGTAGCCGACGCTGACGTCCACCGCGATGCGGTCGCGCCGCACCAGGTCGCGGTTCAGGCGCGAGGCGGCGTTGCCGTCCAGCACGCCGGCCAGGATTTCCAGCGCGTAAGGCTCCCAGTCATTCTTCGTGTCGCGCAGCGAGGGCGCGTGGTAGGCCATCGCCAGGTAGGGCAGCTTGGCCGGCGCCTTGACGACCAGACGGCGCTCGCCCCTCTGCTCCGGCTCGGCCTGCGGCTTGCGTTCCGGCAGTTTCTGGGCTTTCAGCGGGCCGAAGTATTTTTGCGCCAGGCGGAACACCTGCTTGGGATCCACGTCGCCCACCACCACCAGAGTAGCGTTGTTGGGCGCGTACCAGCGCTTGTACCAGTCGCGGGCATCCTGTGCCTTCATGTGCTCGAGGTCGTTCATCCAGCCGATCACCGGGCGGCCGTAGGGATGGGTCTGGAAGGTTGCGGACATCAGCTGCTCGCCGACCTGCGCCTGCGGCTTGTCGTCGGTGCGCCAGCGGCGCTCCTCCATCACCACCTGGATTTCCTTGGCGAATTCGGCGTCCGACATGTTGAGGTTGGCCATGCGGTCGGCTTCCAGTTTCATCGACAGTTCCAACCGTGATTTCTCCAGCTGCTGGAAGTAGACGGTGTAGTCGCGGCTGGTGAAGGCGTTCTCCCTGCCGCCGGCAGCGGCGACGATGCGCGAGAACTGGCCAGCCGGGACTTTTCTGGTGCCCTTGAACATCATGTGTTCCAGCACGTGGGCGACGCCGGTGGTGCCGTTGAACTCGTCGATGCTGCCGGCGCGATACCACACCTGCGATACGACCACCGGCGAGCGATGGTCTTCCTGCACGACGATTTTCATGCCGTTGGTCAGCTTGAATTCATGGGTGTTTCCGGCCAGCGCCGAGATCGGCGCAAGAGCCAGCAATAAACAGAGAAGTCGTTTCACCACGAGTTAATGCTCCGTGAAATTTCGGTGGGGGATTATACAACCCGAACTTAATATGCCCGGGCAAAACTGCCGATATGACCCGGCGTGTCGTGGTTAAGTTCGATGCGTGCCCGGGGTATTCGAGATAGAATTGCGCCCATGTCCCTGCCTTACGAACTCTTCGTCGGCCTGCGCTATACCCGCGCCAAACGTCGCAACCACTTCATTTCATTCATTTCCATGACCAGCATGGTCGGTATCGCGCTGGGCGTGGCGGCACTGATCGTGGTGCTGTCGGTGATGAACGGTTTCCAGGAGGAGTTGCGTTCGCGCATCCTGGGCGTGGCCTCGCACATGCAGGTCAGCGGCATGGACGGCACGCTGGAGCAGTGGCCGGCGGCGGCAGGGCTGGTCAGCCAGCATCCGGAAGTGCAGGCCAGCGCCCCTTACATCATGGCCCAGGGCATGCTGTCGTATGGTCAGGCGGTGCGCGGTGCCATCGTGCGCGGGGTGCTGCCGGAGCGCGAGGACGAGGTGGCGGACATCGGCGCGCACATCCATGCCGGCGATCTCAAGGCGCTCAGGCCCGGCGAGTTCGGTATCGTGCTCGGCGCCGACCTGGCACAGGGGCTGGGCGTGGGGCTGGGCGACAAGGTGGTGGTGATGGCGCCGCAAGGGCAGTTCACGCCGACCGGCATCGTACCCCGCCTCAAGCAGTTCAAGGTGGTCGGCATCTTCCAGATCGGCATGTACGAATACGATGCCGGGCTGGCGCTGATCAATATCGAAGATGCCGCCAAGTTGTACCGCATGGGCGACAAGGTTTCCGGCCTGCGGCTGAAGCTGACCGACCTCTATCGCGCACCGCAGGTGGCGGCCGAGCTGTCGCAGCAACTGGGTGTGCACGGCAATTACGCTATCAGCGACTGGACCCAGCAGCACACCAATTTCTTCCGCGCGGTACAGATGGAAAAGCGCGTCATGTTCGTCATCCTGACCCTGATCGTGGCGGTGGCGGCGTTCAACATCGTCTCCACGCTGGTGATGGCGGTCACCGACAAGCGTGCCGACATCGCCATCCTGCGCACGCTGGGGGCCAGTCCGCGCAGCATCATGAAGATTTTTATCGTGCAGGGGGCACTGATCGGTGTCATCGGTACCCTGCTGGGCGTCGTTGGCGGCGTGCTGCTGGCGCTCAATATTGAAACCGTGGTGCCGTTCATCGAGCAGGTGTTCGGCATCCAGTTCCTGGCCAAGGATGTCTATTACATCAGCGAATTGCCTTCCCACCTGGAATGGGCGGATGTGGTCGTGATCACCTCGGTTTCACTGGGGCTGAGCCTGCTCGCCACGCTTTACCCGAGTTGGCGCGCCTCCAGGATCAACCCGGCGGAGGCGCTGCGCTATGAATGATCTGCTGATAGGGGAAACCATCCTCTCCTGCCGCGACCTGCACAAGACCTATGCCGGGCTGGAAGTCGCCGTGCTGAACGGTATCGACCTCGACATCGCCCGCAGCGAGCAGGTGGCTATCGTCGGCGCCTCAGGCTCCGGCAAGAGTACGCTGCTGCACCTGCTGGGCGGGCTGGATACGCCCACGCAGGGCGAGGTGAGCCTGCTCGGCCAGCCGCTGGCGAAGATCAGCGAAGCCCGCCGTGGTGAGCTGCGCAACCATGCGCTCGGCTTCATCTACCAGTTTCACCACCTGCTGCCGGAATTCACCGCGCTGGAAAACGTCGCCATGCCGCTGCTGATCCGCCGCCTGGCGCGCGAACAGGCGTTGCAGAAGGCGGCGGAGATTCTGGGCAGGGTGGGCTTAGGCAAGCGTATGCAGCACATGCCGGGCGAGCTTTCCGGCGGCGAGCGCCAGCGCGCAGCGGTGGCGCGGGCGCTGGTGACCAATCCCCAATGCGTGCTGGCCGACGAGCCCACCGGCAACCTGGACCGCCACACCGCGCACGGGGTGTTCGACCTGATGCTGGAACTCAACCGTGATCTCGGCACCAGCTTCGTGGTGGTGACGCACGATCTGGAACTGGCAGGGCGTATCGGGCGCGTGCTGCGGCTGGAGGATGGCCGCCTGCTGCCGGACTGATCCATGCGCAGCGCCATCCTGGCGTTTGTCCTCGGCGTCTGGGGTCTGCAGCAGATGCCGCAACTGCCTGCCCTGTTGTGGGCGATTTTACTGCCTGCCCTGTTATTGCCCGCCTGGTTTCTTGGGAGATTTCCACTTCTCGCTGCGCAACTGGCGCGACGTATGCTGTTTTTGTTTGCCTGCATCGGTACCGGTTTTTTCTGGGCAGCCGGCATGGCGCAGTGGCGGCTGTCCGATGCGCTGCCGCCAGCGTGGGAGGGGCAGGACATCCAGGTGGTCGGTGTGGTGGCCTCGCTGCCGCAGCTGCAGGAGCGCGGTGAGCGCTTCCTTCTGGACGTGGAGCGGGTGGACACACCGCATGCCAAGGTGCCGCGCCGCGTTTCGATCACCCGTTATTTCGCCGGTTTTCGCGAAGCGCCCCCGGATACGGTGCAAGGCGAGTTCCATGCCGGCGAACGCTGGCGGCTGACGCTGCGACTGAAACGATCACATGGTAGCTACAACCCGTACGGCTTCGATTTCGAGGCTTGGGCGCTGGAGCGCAACATCCGCGCTACCGGCTATGTGCACAACGATCCGGACAACGTTCGGCTGGAGGCACTGGTGTGGCAGCCGGCTTACCTGCTCGAACGCCTGCGCGAGCATATCCGCGAGCGTTTCCGCCAGGTGCTGGGCGACGCACGCTATGGTGGCGTATTGCTGGCGCTGGCGATCGGCGACGAGGGCGCGATCCAGGCGCAGGACTGGCAGGTGTTCCTGCGTACTGGCGTCAACCACCTGATGAGCATTTCCGGCCTGCATGTGACCATGGTGGCGGCGCTGGCGTTCGGCCTGGTCTACGCGCTATGGCGGCGCATGGAATGGCTGACGCTGCGCCTGCCGGCGCGCAAGGCGGCCGCACTGGCGGGCATGCTGGTGGCCGGTGCCTACGCCCTGCTGGCCGGCTTCGCCGTGCCGACGCAGCGGACCTTCTACATGCTGGCGGTGATCGCCGCCGCGCTGTGGTCGGGGCGGGTGGTTTCGATCTCGCTGGTGCTGTGCTGGGCGCTGCTGGCGGTGATCCTGCTCGACCCGTGGGCGGTGCTGGCGCCCGGTTTCTGGCTGTCGTTCGGTGCGGTGGCGTTGCTGGTTTATGCCGGTAGCGGCCGCGTTGCCAGGCCGCACTGGCTGCGCGAGGCGGCGCACACGCAATGGGTGGTCACGCTTGGCCTGACGCCCCTGCTGCTGGCGCTGTTTCAGCAGGTGTCCGTGATTTCGCCGCTGGCCAATGCCTTCGCCATTCCATTGATCAGTCTGGCGGTGACGCCGCTGGCCTTGCTGGGGGCGGTCGTTCCGCTGGATGCCATCCTGCTCGCCGCGCACGGCGTCATGGCCGCCTGTATGGCATTGCTGGAAGCCTGCGCGCGTTTGCCTGTGGCGGTGTGGCAGCAGCATGCGCCATCGGTGTGGGCGGTATTGCTGGCGATGTCCGGCATAGCCTGGATGCTGTTGCCGCGCGGCTTTCCGCTGCGCTGGCTGGGTGCGGCCGTGCTGGCGCCGATGTTCCTGCTGCTGCCTGCGCCGCCGCTGCCAGGGGAGCTGCGGGTGGCGGTACTGGATGTCGGCCAGGGACTGGCGGTGGTGGCGCAGACCGCGCGTCATGCCTTGCTCTACGACACCGGGCCACGCTATTCGGAGGAGGCTGACAGCGGCAACCGCATCATTCTGCCTTATCTGCGCGGCTCGGGTATCGGCCGGTTGGATGGCCTGATCGTCAGCCACGACGACAACGATCATAGCGGCGGCACGCTGTCCGTGGTCGGCACCATGCCGGTGGGGTGGGTGGCTTCCTCGCTGCCGGAGTCGCACCCGCTGCGCGCGGCCTTCGTACACCATGTGACGTGCCATGCCGGTCAGGCGTGGAACTGGGACGGGGTGCGCTTCGAGATGCTGCACCCCACACTGGAGAGCTACGGAATCAAGAAGCTGAAGGACAACAACCGCAGTTGCGTGCTCAAGATCAGCAGCGCCAACGGCAGCCTGCTGTTACCGGGAGACATCGAGCGCGCCGCCGAAGCCGAGTTGCTGGAACGGATGCCGGAGGCACTGGCGGCCGACCTGCTGGTGGCGGCGCACCACGGCAGCAAGTCTTCTTCCACGCCGGAGTTTATCGCCAGCGTTAATCCGAGAGTCACCGTATTCACCGCAGGTTACCGCAACCGCTTCGGCCATCCCAAGTCGGAGGTGGTGGAGCGCTACCGAAGTCTCGGCAGCATCCTCTTTCGCAGCGATGCTGACGGCGCGCTGCTGGTGGATTTCACGGCAGGGCGGGAGATGGCGGTGCGCGCCTGGCGCCAGGTGGCGCCGCGCTACTGGCAAAATGTTGGCAACTCGCCTGCCGGCGTGGACGATGCCCTGTGACGGTGAACGGTTCTGCTGCCGGAACTCATCGCCAATATTTTCTCCCCGCTGTTAACATGCTTGCTGGCTTTAGCTGCTACGACCACGACTTCTGGGGCCCTTCAATACATGCTATTCCGCTTGTTGTTGATCTTGATGGTGAGCCTGCCGCAACCACAAGGCCAATGTGCTGCTGGCCGGCATGCGCATTCCGCCCAGGTGCGGTCCGGCGTATACCACGGAATTTCTGGAGAGCTACCCGTTTGGCGAAGCAGTTCAAGCTGCCGCTGCTGTAATTTCTGTTTGACGGCGTGGCCGGAAAAGGCGAGTTGATTCAGGATGATGGACTACACCCGACCGCAGCCGCACAGCCGCGGATTCTCGACAACGTCTGGACGGACTGCGACCACTGCTGGGAAACCCGGAGCAGACAACCCGGCCGTAATGAACCCGGATAATCTATAAGTTGGCACGCCGCTTTCAGGCGAGTGCCGGTGGCAAGTTCGCGAACAGATTGTGGCTGCAGGCTTGCTGAAAACGGCACCGCAGGATAAAGTAGCGCGAATTTTTATTGTTAAGGAAATTCATCGTGTGGAGCATTATTCAGGCTGCCGGCTGGCCCATCTGGCCACTGATTTTCGCCTCGGTCGTATCGCTGGCGATTATTGCCGAACGTTTTTACAGCTTGCGCGCCAGCGCGGTTGCACCCAAGAACCTGCTGCCTGAAGTACAAGCTTGGCTGAAGCAGGGGGCTTTGACCAAGGACGCCTGCGTGCGCCTGGAAGGACATTCCCCGCTGGGCGAGATTTTCGCCAGCGCCCTGTGCAACGTAAATACTTCACGTGAAGTGATGAAGGAGTCGATCGAGGAAAGCGGACGTGCCGTGACGCACAAGCTGGAGCGCTACTTGACCACGCTTGGCACCATTGCCACCGTCAGCCCGCTGCTGGGCTTGCTGGGGACCGTGATTGGCATGGTGGAACTGTTCGGCGCCTTCACTGCCACCGGCCATGACGTGGCGCAGTTCGCGCGCGGCATCTCAGTGGCGCTATACAACACCGCCATGGGGATCATTGTCGCTGTGCCCAGCATGATTTTCTACCGCCATTTCCGTTCCACTGTGGACAGCCTGATCGTGGAAATGGAGCAGGAAGCCATCAAGCTGGTGGAAATCATCCAGGGCGAGCGCAAATAACATGAATTTCCAGCGCGGCCGTCGGCACGAGGAACTGGAAGTCAATCTGGTTCCGCTGATTGACGTATTGCTCGTCATCATTATTTTCCTGGTGGTCAGCGCCACTTTTTCGCGCATTAACGAACTGCAGATCAACCTGCCGACGGCCGATGCCAGCGCGCCGCAGGAAAAACCGCTGATGATCACGGTCAGCGTCGACGTTTCCGGCCACTATGTGATCAATGATACCCCGCTGGCTGGCAGTAGCGTGGAGGCGATTTCTGCAGCGTTGCGCAAGGCGGCGGGTAGCGGTAAGGAGCCGACCA
>DAOMFG010000084.1:0-7143 GCA_035429685.1 Methylophilaceae bacterium
CGCGGCCGCGTGGTGGAAATCTACGGCCCGGAATCTTCCGGCAAGACCACGCTGACGCTGCAAGTGGTGGCCGAGATGCAGAAAATAGGCGGCGTGGCCGCTTTCATCGACGCGGAACACGCGCTCGACCCGCAATATGCGCAGAAGCTTGGCGTCAACGTTTCCGACCTGCTGATCTCCCAGCCCGACACCGGCGAACAGGCGCTGGAAATCTGCGACATGCTGGTGCGCTCCGGCTCGGTGGACGTGGTGGTGGTGGACTCGGTCGCCGCGCTCACCCCCAAGGCCGAAATCGAAGGCGAAATGGGCGACTCGCACATGGGCCTGCAAGCCCGGCTGATGTCGCAGGCGTTGCGCAAGCTTACCGCCAACATCAAGCGCGCCAATACGCTAGTGATTTTCATCAACCAGATCCGCATGAAAATCGGCGTCATGTTCGGCAACCCGGAAACCACCACCGGCGGCAACGCGCTCAAGTTCTATTCCTCGGTGCGCCTGGATATCCGCCGTACCGGCGCGATCAAGAAGGGCGACGAGGTCATCGGCTCCGAGACCCGCGTCAAGGTGGTCAAGAACAAGGTGGCGCCGCCGTTCAAGCAGGCCGAATTCGATATCCTCTACGGCGAGGGCATTTCGCGCGAAGGCGAGATCATCGAGCTCGGCACCAACATGAAACTGGTGGAAAAATCCGGCGCCTGGTACAGCTACAAGGGCGAGAAAATCGGCCAGGGCAAGGACAACGCGCGCGAATATTTGAAGGAACACCCGGAAATCGCGCAGGAGATCGAGGCGAAGATCCGCGCCAACGCCGGCGTCGCCAGCAACCTGATGCCAACCGTGATCGATGAGGAAGCCGACGCCTAGCCTCAGGGAGCGCGCGCTTGGGTATCTGACACGGCGCGAGTATTCCCGCGCCGAGCTTTATCGCAAGCTGCATCCCTACGCCGAAGAAGAAGACCTCGATGCCCTGCTGGATGAATTCAAGCAGCGCGGCTGGCTCTCCGACCAGCGCTATGCCGACCAGATGGTGCATGCCCGCAAGGGAAAATTCGGTAGCCTGAAAGTCGCCCATGAATTGCGGTCGCAGGGCGTGGCAGAGGAACTGGTCGTCAAGGCTGCCGCCGAAATCGGGGCGGAGGATAAAGCAACCGCCCGCAACCTGTGGCGCAAGAAATTCGGCGCCACCCCGCAAAGCCGCGAGGAATGGGCCAAGCAGGCCAGGTTCCTGCAAAGCCGCGGGTTTGGCACTGAAACGATTAAAGCCGTATTGCGCGGCGACATTGAAGATTTGGAACAGTAGTGATGCACATGAACAGCAAACAGATACGACAGGCTTTCCTCGACTTTTTCGCCTCCAAGGGCCACACCATCGTCGCATCCAGTTCATTGGTGCCGCACGGCGACCCGACCCTGTTGTTCACCAACGCCGGGATGAACCAGTTCAAGGACGTGTTCCTCGGCTTCGACAAGCGCCCTTATACCCGCGCCGCCACCAGCCAGAAATGCGTGCGCGCCGGCGGCAAGCACAACGACCTGGAGAATGTGGGTTACACGGCCCGCCACCACACCTTCTTCGAAATGCTGGGCAATTTCAGCTTCGGCGATTATTTCAAGAAAGACGCCATCCACTACGCTTGGGAACTGCTCACCGAGGTGTTTAAGATTCCCGCCGACAAGCTGACCGTCACGGTCTATGCCGAGGACGACGAAGCCTACGACATCTGGGCCAATGACATCGGCGTGCCGAAAGAGCGCATTATCCGCATCGGCGACAACAAGGGCACGCGCTACGCCAGCGACAACTTCTGGATGATGGGCGACACCGGCCCCTGCGGCCCTTGCACCGAGATTTTCTACGACCACGGTGCGCATATCCCGGGCGGGCCGCCTGGCAGCCCGGATGAAGACGGCGACCGCTTCATCGAAATCTGGAACAACGTCTTCATGCAGTTCAACCGCGACGAAGCGGGCGTGATGCACAAACTGCCCAAGCCCTCGGTCGACACCGGTATGGGCCTGGAGCGCATCGCCGCCGTGCTGCAGGGCGTGCACAGCAACTATGAGATCGACCTGTTCCAGACACTGATCGCCGCCGCCGCGCGCGAAACCAGAACGACTGACCTGAACTTCCCGTCGCTGAAAGTACTGGCCGACCACATTCGCGCCTGCGCCTTCCTCATCGCCGATGGCGTCATCCCCGGCAACGAAGGCCGTGGCTACGTGCTACGCCGCATCATCCGCCGTGCCATCCGCCACGGCTACAAGCTGGGCGCTCGCGCCGCCTTCTTCTACAAAATGGTGCCCGACCTGGTGGCTGAAATGGGCGAGGCCTACCCGGAACTCAAGGCCGGCGAGAGGCGCGTCATGGACGTGCTGCGGCAAGAGGAAGAACGCTTCTTCGAGACGATCGAACACGGCATGGCGATCCTCGAAACCGAGCTGGCAGCCTTATCGGAAAACCGGGTCTTTAATGGTGAAACCGCATTCAAGCTACATGATACTTATGGCTTCCCGTTAGACTTGACTCAGGATATTTGTCGAGAACGCGGGGTTTCTGTAGATACCGCAGGCTTCGGGCAAGCGATGGTTCGCCAGAAGGAACAGGCACGCGCCGCCGGCAAGTTCAAGATGGCTGCCAATCTGGAATACGCCGGCCAAGCCACCACATTCCACGGCTACGAAAAGCTGGAAAATTCCGCCAGGGTGCTGGCGCTGTACAAGGATGGCAGCCCAGTCACGGTGCTCAACGAAGGCGACCTCGGCGTGGTGGTGCTGGACGAAACACCTTTCTACGCCGAATCCGGCGGCCAGGTCGGCGACAGCGGCGAGCTGCGCGGCGAGAACGCCATTTTCGCGGTGGAAGATACGCAGAAAATCCAGGCCAGCGTGTTCGGCCACCACGGCGTGGTCAAGACCGGCTCGCTCAACGTGGGCGATACCGTCAGCGCGCGCGTCAACACCACCGCCCGCATGGCGACCATGCGCAACCACTCCGCCACCCACCTGATGCACAAGGCGCTGCGCGAGGTGCTGGGCGACCACGTGCAACAAAAGGGTTCACTGGTGGATAGCGGCAAGACCCGCTTCGATTTCGTGCATAACGCGCCGATGACAAACGAGCAGATCCGCCAGGTGGAGAGACTGGTCAATGCCGAAATCCTTGCCAATACCGACTGCCAGGCACGCGTGATGGATATCGAATCCGCCCAGAAAACCGGCGCCATGATGCTGTTCGGCGAAAAATACGGCGATGAGGTACGCGTATTGGATATCGGCTCTTCGCGCGAACTGTGCGGCGGTACGCATGTGCGCCGCACCGGCGACATCGGCCTGTTCAGCATCATGGCCGAAGGCGGCGTGGCTGCCGGCGTGCGTCGGGTCGAGGCCGTCACCGGGGAAAATGCGCTGGCCTATGTGCAGGGCATGGAAACCGCACTGGGCGGCGTCGCTGGCTCCTTGAAAGTGTTGCGCGCCGACGTGCCCGCGCGGGTAAATGCGTTAATGGATCAAACACGCCGGCTGGAGCGCGAACTCGCCGCGCTCAAGGGCAGGCTGGCTTCGGCCAAGGGCGACGACCTGGCCAGCCAAGCCGTAGATGCGGCGGGCATCAAGGTGCTGGCCGCAACGCTGGAAGGCGCCGACGCCAATGCCCTGCGCGAAACCATGGACAAGCTGAAAGACAAACTGAAATCTGCCGTCATCGTGCTGGCTTCGACATCCGATGGCAAGGTCAGCCTGGCCGCCGGCGTCACTGCCGACCTCACGACGAAACTCAAAGCCGGCGAACTGGTCAATCACGTCGCCCAGCAAGTTGGCGGCAAGGGCGGCGGACGGCCGGATATGGCCATGGCGGGCGGTACGGATGCCGCCGGGTTGCCGCAGGCGCTGTCCAGCGTAGTCGACTGGGTAAAACTAAAATCAAATTGATTCTTAAGGTACTTTGAATGGCACTGATCGTACAGAAATACGGCGGCACGTCCGTCGGCTCCCCCGAACGCATTCGCAACGTAGCCCGCCGCGTGGCGCGCTACAAGGCGCTTGGCCACCAGGTCGTGGTCGTGGTTTCCGCCATCTCCGGCGAAACTAACCGGCTGATTGGCCTGGCCAAGGAAATCATGGCGGAACCCGATCCGCGCGAACTGGACCAGATGGTCTCCACCGGCGAGCAGGTCACCATCGCGCTCACCGCCATGGCGCTGATGGATTTGGGCATCAAGGCGAGGAGCTATACCGGCGCACAAGTGCGCATCCTGACCGACGACGCCTTCACCAAGGCGCGCATCCTGAGTATTGACGAAGCCAATATCCGCGCCGATCTGGATGCTGGTTACGTCGTCGTCGTTGCCGGCTTCCAGGGCGTGGACGAACAAGGCAACACCACCACCCTTGGACGGGGTGGCTCCGACACTACCGGCGTAGCACTGGCCGCAGCGCTCAAGGCTGACGAATGCCAGATCTACACCGACGTGGATGGCGTCTACACCACCGACCCACGCATCGTGCCGGAGGCGCGCCGCCTCAAGACCATCACGTTCGAGGAAATGCTGGAACTGGCGAGCCAGGGCTCCAAGGTGCTGCAGATTCGCTCGGTCGAATTCGCCGGCAAATACAAAGTCAAGTTGCGTGTGCTTTCCAGCTTCGAAGAGGATGGCGAAGGCACACTGATTACATTCGAGGAAGAAGACAACATGGAACAACCGATTATTTCAGGCATCGCCTTCAACCGCGACGAAGCCAAGATCACCGTGCTGGGCGTCCCCGACCGCCCCGGCATCGCCTATCAGATTCTTGGCCCCATCGCCGATGCCAACATCGACGTGGATATGATCATTCAGAACGTCGGGGCGGATGGCACCACCGATTTCACCTTCACCGTCCACAAGAACGAGCTCAACAAGGCGCTCGCCATCCTCAAGGACAAGGTGCAGACCCACATCGGCGCCCGCGAGATCGTTGGCGACGACAAGATTGCCAAAGTCGCCATCGTCGGCGTCGGCATGCGTTCGCACGTCGGCATCGCCAGCGAGATGTTCCGCACCCTGGCCGAGGAAGGTATCAACATCCAGATGATCTCCACCTCCGAAATCAAGATCTCCGTGGTGATCGACGAGAAGTACCTGGAACTGGCTGTACGCGTGCTGCACAAGGCGTACGAGCTGGAAAACGCATAGATCGAGAATGCAAGCACGTTTGATTTTTTTCGGTTAAACGAGTATTCTTGCCACCCTTCGGAGAGATGGCCGAGTGGTCGAAGGCACTTCCCTGCTAAGGAAGCATACGGGCTTAAATCTGTATCGAGGGTTCGAATCCCTCTCTCTCCGCCAGTTTGGTATAATGCCGGACACGCGCCCGTAGCTCAGCTGGATAGAGTACTTGGCTACGAACCAAGGGGTCAGGAGTTCGAATCTCTTCGGGCGCGCCAGGACATCAAGGGGTTAGCGAAAGCTAGCCCCTTTTCATTTCCGGCAACGTGGCCAGATCGTAGCGACCGGTGCCGTCGACCACATGAAAGCCCGAGAGCCGATGCCAATCATTGTGCGGACGAAGCATGCCCGATGCCCGGCCGTTTCGCCTCGCCGCAGAATTCAAGGGGATGATTGAAGCGCGCGCGCTGCAATCCATCAAGACGACTCAGCCCCTGGCCTGCCCCAGCAGCTGCGCGTCGTATCGCATCGGCCGACCTGGCAGGTGGGGTGCGCTTCGGGCATTGCCGTCGAAATCGAGCCAGCGATGGCCTTCATAGTCGTACAGCTTGCAGTCCCGCATCGTCCGCAGCAGCCAGGAAAGGGTGAACCTGTCCGCGACGAATCGCTGCCCCAGCACCTCGGCCAGTTTCTTCTCCGCCTGGTGGAGCCGATACAGGGGGATTTTCGGATGGATGTGGTGGGCGACATGCTGCATGATGTTGTGCGTCGCGAAGTTGTACCAATCGGGGAAAGCGACGTGGCAGGTCACGTCATGCTGCCCCTCGACACAGCGTTGCCACTCGGCCTCTGACTCGAACCAGGGAACGCGGACGTTGGTGTGCTGGAGGTAAATCGCGAGCCCCATGATGTAGTTCCATGCCGCAAACGGGATGACCCCGCCCCACAGGATCGCCTTCCAGGGCGTGGTGTTCGGCAATGCGCTGCCCAGGGTCGCAAGCGCCGACAGCCAGAGGATGATGAACCCGGCCAGCAGGGCGAAGTCGTACCAGAACGCGGCGGTCACCTTGCCGGCGACGCGGTGTGTGGGATAGAACTTGTCCGGCAACCAGCGATTGAGCACGTAGTAGGGACCGAATCCGAGCGGCGAGCGATAAAAGCGCTGCAGCAGTTTCCTGGCGGGCGACAACGCCCGGTATTCGGACGGGGACAGCGGCGACCACGAGTTGAGCCCCTTGAGGTTCGGAAAACGATGGTGCTTCCGGTTGTGGGCCACTTGCCACAGGCTGTAATTGTGCAGCGACGGCAGGAATGCGATGCGCCCGATGATCTGGTTCAGTCGCCTGGAGCCGGTATAGGCGCCGTGCGCGGCATCGTGCCCGATGACGAACAGCGCCGAGATCCGGTCGCCGGCAAGCAGCGAGAACAGGATCTTCAATGGCACCGGATCGCTGTAGACCGCGGCCCAGGTCCAGAGGCCGAGCAGCAGGATGTCGCCGATGAAAAGACTCAGCGCGATGGGTGTCGAGCGCCTCGTGAACGGGGCCATCAGGTCGCGCAGCGAGGCCGCCCGTGTGCTCATGTCTTGGAGACCCGACCGTGACGGGATGGCAAGGGCTTGCCGGATACGGCGTCGAGTGCACCGCATCTCCCCTGATCACGTTCCGTTCTTGCAGCCGTGTCCCGTACCCGGCAGTCGTCGCGGCGTCCTGCGGTCAAGCTGGCGATGTTTACCGGTACCATCCTGTTCCTCGTTGGGGTGCCCAAGCGCTTTCCGGCGCGACAACCAGGCGGCAGCACGATGACTATGCCTCGCAGACAGCCAGCGGCAGATCGGTTTCAACCCGGGCCGCTGAACGCTGTTGCAGCCGCAGGTCCGGCCATTAGACTACAGAAGGAATCCAAATGCGACGGCAATATCCGTACAGAACCTCGCAAGCATCATCGGGAGCACTGAGGCATCGACATCCTCTCGCAGACCATCGCCATTCCGGACGGG
>DAOMFG010000085.1:0-7127 GCA_035429685.1 Methylophilaceae bacterium
TCTTCAGCGCACGGTACTGGCCGAGCTGGCTGAACACCTTCTCCTGCGCCTTCTCGCGCACCGAGCAGGTGTTGAACAGAATGACGTCGGCTTCCTCCGGATTGTCGGTCTGCGTCATGCCGTCCGCAGCCTGCATCAGGTCCGCCATGCGCGACGAGTCGTACTCGTTCATCTGGCAGCCGAAGGTCTTGATGAAAACTTTTTTAGGCGTGCTCATGACAGGCTGCGCCGGGGCGGATGATTTGCAAAATATCTTTGAAAAAACAGTAAGCTAAGGGCGCATTATAGAGGAGTGCGCGGGCGCATGGCAACTTGCGGGCAGGCATATTCTGCTATCATCCGCCATTATGTAATGTAGTTGACATGCTCATGAGCGGCCTCACCACCAAATCTCCCCGTCCTACCGATATCCGTCTGCACCAGCTTTCGCGCCGGCTTGAGATCAGCTTCGACGACGGCGCCCAATTCAGCCTGCCTTGCGAATACCTGCGCGTGTATTCGCCCTCGGCTGAGGTGCGCGGCCACGGCGCCGGACAGGAAGTGCTGCAAACCGGCAAGGAGGAAGTCAACATCGTCGGTATCGAGCCGGTCGGTCTCTATGCGGTCAAGCTGACGTTCTCCGACGCGCACGACACCGGCTTGTATTCCTGGGATTATCTGTACGACCTCGGTGTCAACCAGCAAGCACTCTGGCAAAGTTACCTGGACAGGCTGGCCGCTGCCGGCATCGCACGCAAGGAAATCGCATGAGCGAAAACACTACCCATTTCGGCTACCAGACCGTCGCCGAGGCTGAAAAGGCCAAAAAAGTCGGCGAAGTGTTCCATTCCGTCGCCAACAAATACGACCTGATGAACGACGTCATGTCGGCCGGGCTGCACCGCCTGTGGAAGCGCTACACCGTGGATACCAGCGGCGTGCGACCGGGCCAGCGCGTGCTGGACATCGCCGGCGGCAGCGGCGACTTGTCGCGACTGTTCGCTCGCAAAGTGGGGGCTAGTGGCCAGGTGGTGCTGACCGACATCAATGCTTCCATGCTAGGCGTGGGGCGCGACCGCATGCTGGACCAAGGCTTGCCGGTGCCAGCCACGCAGTGCGATGCCGAAAAGCTGCCGTTCCCGGCCAATTATTTCGACTGCGTCAGCGTCGCCTTCGGCCTTCGCAACATGACGCACAAGGATCTGGCGCTGAAGGAGATGCTGCGCGTGCTTAAGCCGGGCGGCAAACTGCTGGTGCTGGAATTCTCGCAGGTATGGAAGCCGCTGCAGCCGGCCTACGATGCTTATTCTTTCAAGCTGCTGCCGCTGATGGGCAAACTGCTGGCGCAGGATGCGGACAGCTACCGCTACCTGGCCGAATCCATCCGCATGCACCCGGACCAGGAAACGCTCAAGCAGATGCTGCTGGATGCCGGCTTCGGCAGGGTGGATTACCACAACCTGACCGGCGGCGTGGTGGCCTTGCACAAAGGTTGGAAGTATTGAAATACTCCGCTTACGCCCTCAACCACCTGCTGCGCCAGAATAGCCAGGCGCAGGAAAAACTGCGCGTCTACGCCGGCAAGGTGGTACGTATCGCGCTGCCGCCGCTGCAAACCACTTTGATCATCCTGGAAGACGGCCTGTTCGCGCCGGTGCTGACAGATGCCACCGTAGATGCCGAGATCGGCCTGCCACCCTCTGCCGCTCTGCGCGTGCTGCTCGATCCCGCCTCAGCCGCCAGCCTCGCCGATCTGCAGGGCGACACCGAGTTGGCCGCTGCCGTCGGTAAGGTGTTGCGCGAATTGCGCTGGGAATATGAAGAAGACCTGAGTCGCGTCATCGGCGACATTCCCGCGCACCAACTGACCCAGGCCGGCGCCAGAATCAAGCACGAATTCGGCCGTCAGGCACTATCCCTGGCTGGCATGTTCGCCGATTACTGGCTGGAGGAGCAGCCGCTGATCGCCAAGCGCCGCCACCTCGATCTGTTCGCCAAAGAAGTCGACGCCCTGCGCGACGATGTCGAACGGCTTGAGAAGCGTCTGTCGAAGTTGGAAAAGTCTGCCTGATGCGGTTGCTGCGTTTCGTCAAAATCATTTTCGTCACCTTGCGTTTCGGTCTCGACGAATTCATTCTCGGCCATGCCCGTCTGCAGGGCCTGAACACGCTGGTGCGCGGCCTGCTGTTCTGGCGCCATTTCAGCCAGCCGCGCGGCTTGCGTCGGCGGCTGGAACTGGAAAAGCTCGGGCCGATCTTCGTCAAGTTCGGCCAGGTGCTGTCCACCCGGCGCGACCTGATTCCGCTGGACATCGCCGACGAACTGGCAAGATTGCAGGACCAGGTGCCGCCGTTTCCCGCCGAGCAAGTGCTGGAGGTGGTGTTGCAGGCCTACGGCAAGGCGGCGCAGGAGGTATTCGCCGAATTCGATCCGCTGCCGACGGCTAGCGCTTCGGTGGCACAGGTGCATTTCGCCAGGTTGCTGGATGGCACGCCGGTGGCGGTAAAAATCCTGCGTCCCGGCATCGGCCCCGTCATCGAAAAAGACCTGGCACTGCTCGATACTGCCGCGCTGCTGATGGAGAAACTGTGGTCGGACGGCAAGCGCCTCAAGCCGCGCGAAGTGGTGGCGGAATTCTCCAGGCACGTCCACCAGGAACTGGACCTGATGCTGGAAGCCGCCAATTGCAGCCAGTTGCATCGCAATTTCGCTGATGGACGCCTGCTGTTGGTACCGGAAGTGCACTGGGACTGGTGCCGCGAACAGGTCATGGTGATGCAGCGCATGCAAGGCACGCCGATCAGCCAGGTGGCACGGCTGCGCGAGTTGGGCGTGGATATTCCAAAACTGGCGCGCGACGGCGTGGAAATCTTTTTCACCCAGGTGTTCCGCGACGGCTTTTTCCACGCAGACATGCACCCCGGCAACATCCTGGTGGCGACCAGTGAAGAACAGCGCGGCCGCTACGTGGCGCTGGATTTTGGCATCATGGGTACGTTGGGCGACAGCGACAAGCAATACCTGGCGCGCAACTTCCTTGCCTTTTTCCGTCGCGATTACAAGGAGGTCGCCCTGGCCCATATCGAATCCGGCTGGGCACCCAAGGACACGCCAGCGGACGAATTTGAATCTGCCATCCGCGCTGTGTGCGAGCCCATTTTCGACAAGCCGCTGCAAGACATCTCCTTCGGCCGCGTGCTGCTGCGCCTGTTCCAGACCTCGCGCCACTTCGGCGTGGAAATCCAGCCGCAACTGGTGATGCTGCAAAAGACGCTGCTCAATATCGAAGGACTGGGGCGCGAACTCGACCCGGAACTGGATTTGTGGAAAACTGCCAAGCCTTATCTGGAACGCTGGGTGTCGGAACAGATGGGCTGGCGCGGTGCACTGGAGGCGCTGCAACAGGAGGCGCCGCACTGGGGCAGAATCCTGCCACAATTGCCGCGCCTGATGAGCGAGTACCTGCAACGCGACGATTTCGCGCAACTGGCCGATCAGTTGCACCGGCTGGTGCAGGAGCAACGCAAAAGGTCGCGCTGGCTGCGTTGGGGCGTGACCGCGCTGATGGTATTGGCCCTGCTTCAGGTCGTCGGCCTGATGCTGTTGCTGGGCTTGGTTCCAAGCTAGAATAACAGACCTGTTCAAACACGCATCTGGGGGTCACGTGCTGCTCTGGTTCGTCATTCTCTATCTCATGATTTCCGTCGGCATCGGTCTGTGGGCCGCGACCCGCGTGCACAGTGCCAAGGACTTCGCCATCGCCGGGCGCTCGCTGCCGTTCCCCATCGTGATGGCGACGGTGTTCGCCACCTGGTTTGGCGCCGAATCCATTTTCGGCATCTCCGCCACCTTCCTGAAGGATGGCCTCGGCGGCGTGGTGGCCGATCCTTTTGGTTCCTCTTTGTGCTTGGTGCTTGCCGGCATCCTGTTCTCGCGCTATCTGTACCGGCTGAATATCATCACCTTGGGCGACTTCTACCGCATGCGCTATAACCGCGCCGTGGAAATCATCACCACCCTCTGCATCGTAATCTCCTACTTGGGCTGGGTCGCGGCGCAGATCAAGGCGCTCGGTCTGCTGTTCTATACCGTCACCGACGGCGGCATCAGCCAGGATGCGGGCATGATGCTGGGCATGATGCTGGTGCTGACCTATACCGTATTCGGCGGTATGTTCTCGGTCGCCATTCTCGACTTTGTGCAGATGCTCGTCATGCTGGGTGGCCTGCTGTTTATCGCTGTAATCGTCGCCGGTAAGGTTGATGGCGGAACCGCCGCCGTAATCACTAGTGCGGCGTCGAGCGGCAAGTTCAAGTTTTTTCCCGATCCGGATCCATGGCTGTGGCTGACCTTTGCGGGTACCGCGGTGACCATGATGTTCGGCTCGATTCCGCAGCAGGACGTGTTTCAGCGTATATCCTCGGCAAAAAGCGCCAGGATTGCCCTGTGGGGCTCTGTGGCGGGCGCCTCGTTGTATTTCGTGTTTACTTTCGTGCCCATGTTCATCGCCTACGCTGGCACCATGATCGATCCGGCAGCACTCGGTAGCCTGGTCGAAACGGACGCCGAACTAATTGTGCCCACGCTGGTGACCACCCATACGCCGCTGATCTCGCAGGTGCTGTTCTATGGCGCGGTGCTCTCGGCCATCATGAGCACCGCGTCGGCTACCTTGCTGGCACCTTCGGTGACCTTTTCCGAGAACATCCTGAGAGGCGCCTTTCCCGGCATCGGCGACCACCGCTTTCTGCTGATGATGCGCGGCTCGCTGGTAGTGTTTTCCGGTATGGTGATGGCCTTCGCGCTGAATTCCGATGTCTCGATCTTCAAGATGGTCGAGAACGCCTACAAGATTACCCTGGCCGGCGCCTTCGTTCCCCTCGTATGCGGTATCCTGTGGCGCCGCGCTACCACGCAGGGGGCGTTGATGGCCATTTTTGGCGGCCTGCTGTCCTGGATCATGATCGAAGTGATGATCGGCGAAGCCAGTCCGGTGCCGCCGCAACTGATTGGTCTGGGCATCAGTGCCATCGGCATGGTGGCCGGCTCCCTGCTGCCGCAGTGGGTCGGGCACAAGCATCCGCAGCCGCCGGGATTCTTGCATGAGCATGCTGCACATGTCCATGCGGAGGCCCATACGCATCATCCTTCCGGCGCGGGTAGGTAGCCGCCATGCTGGCAAACTGGTTCCCGCTGCTGCGTGACCTTCGCCAATACAGGAAAGAATGGTTGTCGAGCGACTTGATCGCCGGCCTGTCGGTGGCTGCGGTACAGATCCCCACGGCGATGGCCTACGCCGACCTGGCCGGGCTCCCGCCGCAGGTAGGCTTGTACGCCAGCATATTGCCGGTGATGGTATATGCGCTGTTCGCTTCCTCGCGCCAGTTGATCGTGGGGCCGGATGCGGCGACCTGCGCCATGATTGCGGCGCTGCTGATGCCAATCGCGCAGGGCAACCCGGTCTATTACCTGCAACTCATGGCGGGGTTGACCATCACCACGGGCTTGCTGATGGTCATCGGCGGCTCCACCCGCATGGGATTCTTCGTCAACTTTTTCAGCCGGCCGGTGCTGGTCGGCTACCTCAACGGCATCGCCATCAGCATCATCGCCGGGCAACTGGGCAAAATCCTCGGCATCCAGATCACGCACCGGGATTTCGGCCCGGCCCTGCTGGAACTGTTCAGGCATCTGGAACAGACCCATCTGCTGAGCCTTGGGCTGGGCGCCATGACCCTGGTGTTGCTGGTGCTGGTTCAGCGCTACGCGCCGCGCGCACCGGCGGCGCTGATCGCGCTGGCCGTGGCCGGCGCCGTGGCTTGGGGCCTCGACATTGCGCCGCACGGGGTGGCCCTGGTCGGCGCCATGCCTTCCAGCCTACCTTCGTTCGCGCTGCCTGGCCTGGGTTACCACGGCGTCCAGGCCATTTTCATGGATGCGGTGGCGTTGCTGGTGGTGAGCTTTTCCAGCGGCATGTTGACGGCGCGCAGCTTCGCCGCGCGCAACGGCTACAGCATCAATGCCGACCAGGAAATGCGCGCCATCGGCTTCGCCAACATTATTTCCGGTTTGTCGGGCGGCTTTGCGGTGACCGGCGCCGATTCGCGTACCGCGGTCAACAATGCCAGCGGCGGCAAGACCCAGCTGGTTTCGCTGGTGGCGGCGCTGGCCACGGCAGCCGTCATCCTGTTCCTGACGGCGCCGCTAGGCTATCTGCCGATTACCGCGCTGGGCGCCGTGCTGGTGATTTCCGCATGGGGATTGCTGGACATCGTGTCCTGGAAGGAGTTGTTCCGCATCAGCCGCTTCGAGTTCGGCCTGTCGCTGCTGACCACGGTGGGGGTGCTGACCATAGGCGTGCTACCGGGCGTGGTGCTGGCCATCCTGCTGGCGATTGTCCACGTGCTGAAGAAAATCTACCAGCCGCAGGAGGCCATTCTCGGGCAGGTGCCGGGGCTGGCCGGCTACAACGACATCGCGCTCTCACCGGAGGCGCGAACCATTCCCGGCGTCGTCATCTACCGCTTCGAAAGTCCGCTGCTGTTCTTCAACGCCGATTTGTTCAAGTCACGCCTGCATGCTCTGGCTGAACAGAGCGGCGCGCCGCATACCTTGGTGCTGTCGCTGGAAGGAATCACGCAGATGGATGTTACCGGACTACAGGCGCTGTTCGACGCCCACGATGAATTGAAGCGCAAGGGCATACGCCTGCTGCTGGCGCGCCCCAAACGCTACATGCGCAAATATGCGCGGACGGCGCACGCGGTGGACAAGATCGGCCAGGAAAACATCTTCTTTTCCATCCGCTCGGCGGTCAAGTCAGCCCTGGCCACGGCACCCCTCGCCGAGCCGCCGGCCAGCCCCAAGGACCAGCCGGTAGCCTGACCGGTTCCGTCAGAACTTCTCGGGAACGAACTTGTACGGATAGTTGGGCTCGACGTAATCGCCCGGTTTTTGCCGTTTCGGCAGCTTGACCTTTTCCCGCGGCGCTTCCTCGTAGGGAATCCGGCTGAGCAGATGGCTGATGATATTCAGCCGCGCGCGCTTCTTGTCGTTGGAGTTAGCCACGAACCACGGCGCCCATGCGGTATCGGTTTTGGCGAACATGTCGTCGCGCGCGCGCGAATACACTCTTTCCCTCCCACCAG
>DAOMFG010000086.1:0-7028 GCA_035429685.1 Methylophilaceae bacterium
TTGGTGAAGACTGTTGCCCAGCACGCCCTCGCCAGTGGCAGCCCAGGTCATTCCATGCTCCGCCAGCAGCAGCAGCGCCGGGTCCGACACGCCGCCCTCGGCCGGCCACATGCCCCGCGGCGGCTCGCCAAAACGCCGGTAATGGCTGTCGATGGCGGAAGTAATATGCGCCTTGGCACGGTTGACGCCCCCCGGGTAGCGTGGGCTTTCTGGCAAGGCGACATCATGCATGCTGTCGCGGGCGGCGTTGAAATCGAGCAGCAACGGCAGGATGGGATGGAAATGCGGTGTGCTGGAAAGCTCTATCCGCCCTTCTTCCTGCAATGCCTTGTAACGCGGGATGATGCCGGAAATCAGCGCACCGATCAGGTCAAACAACTCACGGCGGTCACTTTCGTTAAACTGGCTTCCCTTGGCCATCAGGCGGGCGATCAGTTCCTCTTCGCGCCGCACGCTTTCGCCGGTCCATGCCAGGTGGTACCACACCAGCAAGTCCAGCATGTACTGGTCGGACAGGTAATCGAGACTTTCGCCGCCCTTCGCATCCAGCTTTTTGAACAGCTCATGCAAGCAGCGGTAATTGGGAAATGGCTCGATCATCTTGCTGTGATTGCTCTTGAAGCAGCTGTCGATGATCAAACTGCGTTGCGCCGCACTCAAAGGCTCTCCATCCGGCACAAGGAACAGCGCAAGCAGCGGGTCGCGTATCTGCTGTTTTGCAAATTGCTCCGTGTAATCTTCCAGTTGGTCGAGCAGCACCGGCACAAAATTGAAAGTTGCCTTGGCGCGCGGGTTCTGCTCCAGATGGTAGGCCATGTCGGTGTAATCCTTGATGGCGTGCAGATAGGTCCAGGGAAGAACATACTCTTCGGTGAGATAATCCCGGTAATCGGGTTGATGCATGTGCCAATACAGATTGAGGTAAAGCTTGCGTCGTTTTGACATGGTTGGAATTCGGCGAAGTGGGTGATTAAGGGCGGCCGCGCCGGCCGCCCCTGGTATTCTATATAAGACTGGCTAATTACCTTGCGTGGTGCAGGTTCTGGCCCAGCATTTCCGGCGTAACCAGTGTGATGCCGCGCTCGGAGACGTGGAATCGCTTGCGATCCTCCTCAGGGTTGACACCGATTTGCATGCCTTCCGGAATCTGTGAACCCTTGTCGATCACCACCCGCTTCAGGATAACATGGCGACCGATTTCGACATTGGGCAGGATTACGGAATCCTCGATGTTGCTGTAGCTATGCAAACGCACGTCGGAGAACAGTACCGAACGCTGCACGCACGAACCGCTGATGATGCAACCGCCGGAGATTAGCGAGTCGACGGCTTTGCCGCGCCTGTCATCGCTATCGAACACAAACTTCGCCGGCGGCAGCTGTGCCTGGTAAGTCCAGATCGGCCAGCTCGAATCGTAGAGGTTGAGTTCCGGCGTCACCTTGGTCAGCTCCATGTTGGCTTCCCAGTAGGCATCGATGGTCCCCACGTCGCGCCAATAGTGCTTGCCGTCGGCGCTGTTGACGCAACTGTCGGCGAAGCGATGGGCGAATACCCGGTACTTGCTGATCAGGTGAGGAATGATGTTCTGACCGAAATCATGCACCGAGTCCGGATCATCGGCGTCACGGATCAATTGCTCGTAGAGGAAAGAGGCATTGAATACGTAAATACCCATGCTGGCGAGAGACTGGGTGGGATCGCCGGGGATTGAATCGGGATTGGACGGTTTTTCCCGGAACTGGATGATGCGGTCGTGCTCGTCCACGCCCATCACGCCAAATGCTTTGGCTTCTTCAATCGGCACGTTGAGGCAGGCCACCGTCATGTCAGCCTTGTTGCGCACGTGCGAGGCCAGCATCTGTCCGTAATCCATCTTGTAGATGTGGTCGCCTGCCAGAATCAGGATGTACTCAGCGCCCATGTGGCGCAGGATATCAAGGTTCTGGAACACCGCATCGGCGGTACCCTTGTACCACTCCTCCTCGACACGCTGCTGCGCCGGCAGCAATTCGACGAACTCGTTGAATTCGCCGCGCAGGAAGCCCCACCCGCGCTGGATATGCTGGATCAGGCTGTGCGCCTTGTATTGGGTCACGACGCCGATGCGGCGGATGCCGGAATTCATGCAATTGGAGAGAGGAAAGTCGATAATGCGGAACTTACCGCCGAAAGGGACTGCAGGCTTGGCGCGCCAGTTGGTCAGATCCTTGAGGCGTGAACCCCTGCCACCGGCCAGAATCAGCGCGACCGTATTCTTGGTCAGCGCACTCACAAAACGCGATGATGATAAATCCTGCTGCATTTTTGCCTCTCCTGATTTATAGTTTGGCCTATCCGCACATCGAAGGCGGGGGTTTCCAAATCAAACCAAACCGCCCTGTGACCATTATAGCCACGTTAAGCAGAGATAATCCAGAACCCTTACCATAAAGGTAACAACACCATGGCTACCAGACAAAAGCAAGATCCCCAGCTCACGCTAGTACTTGAGGCGCGGCACCATAATCCATTCGCATGGCTGGGCCTGCATCGCGAAGGCGCAGGTCATATCTTCCGCACCTTCCTGCCCTACGCTGCGCGGGCATGGCTGCAAACTGGCGAGGGCTGGTCGGAGCTGAAGCGTAGCCAGGCCGACGGCCTGTATACCTGGGCTGGTCAGGACGCGCCCTCTACCCCTTGCCTGCTGCGCATCGAGCAGGACGGCAAGACCTTCGAGTGCCATGACGCCTATACGCTGCCGCCAATGATTTCCGATCATGACCTGCATTTGCTTGGCGAGGGCCGTCTGCGTCAGGCCTACCGCCTGCTCGGCGCGCACATGGCCGAACACCAGGGTGTTGCCGGCACTCGCTTTACCGTTTGGGCACCCAATGCCGAGCGCGTCAGCGTCATCGGCGATTTCAATCGCTGGGATGGCCGCGTTCACCCGATGCGTGCACATGGATCCAGCGGCGTGTGGGAAATCTTCATCCCGGGCATCACCGATGGTGCGCTGTACAAATTCGAAATCCGCAACCGCCACAGCGGCCACATCCTGGTCAAGACCGACCCCTATGGCACTTGCTTTGAACTGCGCCCGGGCACGGCTGCTCGCGTGACTTCCCCATCGAGTCACAACTGGGGGGATGGCGGCTGGCTGCAACAACGTGGAAGCGCTGACTGGCTGCATCAGCCGATGAACGTGTATGAACTACACCTCGGCTCGTGGAAGCGCACTGGTGGCAACCGCTACCTTAATTACCGCGAACTGGCCGAACAACTGGTGCCCTACGTCAAGAATCTGGGCTTCACCCATATCGAACTGATGCCGATCAGCGAGCACCCGCTGGACGAATCTTGGGGCTATCAGACTACCGGCTATTTCGGTGTCACCAGCCGCTTCGGCAGCCCGGACGATTTCCGCGCACTGGTGGATGCCTGCCATCAGGCTGGCATCGGCGTGATTCTGGATTGGGTGCCGGCGCACTTCCCCAAGGATAGCTGGGCGCTGGCACGTTTCGACGGCACCGCCCTGTATGAACATGAAGATCCGCGCCTGGGCGAGCACCAGGACTGGGGCACGCTGATTTTCAACTACGGCCGCAACGAAGTGCGCAACTTCCTGCTGGCCAACGCGCACTACTGGATGCACGAGTTCCACATAGACGGCCTGCGTGTGGATGCAGTCGCCTCCATGCTCTACCTGGATTATTCGCGCAAGGCCGGCGAATGGCTGCCCAACAAGTTCGGCGGCCGCGAAAACCTGGAAGCCATCGACTTCATGAAAGAGTTGAACGTGATGGTGCACGAGGATTTCCCCGGCGCGCTCACCATCGCCGAGGAGTCCACCGCCTGGCCGATGATCTCGCGTCCGGTCTATCTGGGTGGCCTGGGCTTCTCGATGAAGTGGAACATGGGCTGGATGAACGACACTCTGGCCTATTTCAAGCAGGATCCGGTGCACCGGCGCTACCACCACAACCAGCTCACTTTCGGCCAGCTGTATGCTTATACCGAGAATTTCGTGCTTCCGTTCTCGCATGACGAGGTGGTGCACGGCAAGGGTTCGCTGCTGGACAAGATGCCGGGCGATGGCTGGCAGAAGTTCGCCAATCTGCGTTTGTTGCTGACATACCAGATGACTTACCCCGGCAAGAAGCTCAATTTCATGGGCAACGAAATCGGTCAGGGACGCGAATGGAACGCCACCGCCAGCCTGGATTGGCATCTGCTGGACACACATTGGCACCAGGGCGTGCACCAGTTGACCGGTGACTTGGGCAAGCTTTATCTTGGCACGCCGGCGCTACACGAGCTGGATTTCACCCATGAAGGCTTTGCCTGGATCGACTGCCACGATGCCGACCAGTCCATCATCAGCTACCAGCGTCGCGCACGCAATGGATCATGCGTGCTGGTACTGCTAAACTTCACCCCCGTGCCGCGTGAGGGTTATCGCATCGGCGTGCCGCAGGCCGGGCGCTATATCGAACTGCTCAACAGCGATGCCGCCTGCTACGGCGGCGGCAACCTAGGCAACGGCGCGGGCCTGCAATCCGAGGATCGACCCTGGATGGGTTATCCGCATTCCGTGGTGGTGACGCTACCGCCACTGGCTGGGCTGATACTTAAATTGGAATAAGGACAACAAGCTTTAGTCATGTCGAAACTGACCACTTCCGAAATCTGGCAAACGCTGATCAAACATCAGCAGGAAATCGCGCCCAAACACATGCGCGAGATGTTCGCCGACGATCCGGCACGTTTTATCAGGTTTTCGCTGCAATTCAACGATATTCTGCTGGATTATTCCAAAAACCGCATTACCGAGGAAACCCTGACCCGACTACTGCAGCTGGCACGCGAGTCCGGAGTGGAGGAATGGCGCGACCGCATGTTCTCCGGTGAAAAAATCAATTTCACCGAGCAGCGTGCGGTGCTGCATACCGCGCTACGCAACCGTTCCAAGCGACCGGTGCTGGTGGATGGCAAGGATGTCATGCCGGACATCAGACGCGTGCTGGCGCACATGCGCCAGTTCACCGAAAGGGTGCGTTCGGGCGAATGGAAGGGTTACACCGGCAAGGCCATCACTGACGTCGTCAACATCGGCATCGGCGGCTCCGATCTCGGTCCGGCCATGGTTTGCAAGGCGTTGCATCCATACTCCCGCGCCGATCTGCGCGCCCACTTCGTATCCAATGTCGATGGCGCCCATCTGAGCATCGTCCTGCAACAATGCGACCCGGAAACAACACTCTTCGTCGTCGCGTCAAAAACTTTCACCACGCAGGAAACCCTGATCAACGCCCATTCCGCGCGCCGCTGGTTTCTCGAAAAGAGCGGAAGCGAATCGCATATCGCCAAACACTTCGTCGCACTTTCCACCAATGCAGAAGAGGTAAAGAAGTTCGGCATCGACACTGCCAACATGTTCGAATTCTGGGACTGGGTCGGCGGCCGTTATTCGCTGTGGTCGGCCATCGGCCTCTCCATCGCCCTCCACGTCGGCATGGACGCCTTCGAACAGCTGCAACAGGGCGCGTTCGAGGTGGACGAACATTTCCGTAGCGCGCCACTGGAACAGAACATGCCGGTCATTCTTGCCATGATCGGTATCTGGTACAACAACTTCTTTGGCGCGCAAACGCACGCCATCCTGCCCTACGACGAATCGCTTGGGCGTTTCCCCGCATACTTCCAGCAAGGCGACATGGAAAGCAACGGTAAAGCTATCGACCGCGAGGGGCGGCGTGTGGATTACTCCACCGGCCCTATCATCTGGGGCGAGCCGGGCACCAATGGCCAGCATGCGTTCTTCCAACTCATCCATCAGGGTAGCAAGATGGTTCCCTGCGACTTCCTGATGCCGATCGAAACTCATTATCCCATAGGTGAGCACCACCAGATCCTGTTCTCCAACTTCCTCGCCCAGACTAAGGCGCTGATGCAGGGCAAGAGCGAGCCGGATGCGCGCACCGAACTCGAGGCGGCCGGCATTAAGGGGGACGCCCTGGAAAAACTGCTGCCACACAAAATTTTCCGCGGCAATCGTCCTACCAACTCCATCCTGTTCAACAAGCTGGACCCGAAAACCCTGGGTTCGCTGATTGCGATCTACGAGCACAAGATTTTCGTCCAAGGCATCGTCTGGCACATCAACTCCTTCGATCAGTGGGGCGTAGAACTGGGCAAACAACTGGCGCAGGCTATCCTGCCGCAGTTGCAGGACAACAAGCCGATATCGGAGAACGACAGCTCCACCAACGGCCTGATCAACCACTGCAAGAAATTGCGCCAGAATTCTTGAGCAACTATCCTTGGCTGGTACGCCATGTTCGCATGTTGCGTGTCAGTTATCTGCACTGGGTCGGCAAGCATCTGGTCGAGCCGTCACTGGACGACGAAGCGGCAGTAACCGCGCTTGAACTGTTGCCATTTGCCGTCGTTTCCCACGATACCGGCCACGATCCGGTATTCAATTACGCCAACCAGGCCGCGCTGCAACTGTTCGAGATGTCGTGGGAACAGTTCACCGTCCTGCCCTCGCGCCTGTCCGCCGAGCCGATGCTACGTGAAGAACGCGAACGCCTGCTTCAGCGCGTGGCGGAAAGCGGTTTTATCGACGACTACAGAAGCATCAGGATTTCTGCCAGCGGAAAGCGCTTCCTTATCTGCAACGCCACGGTGTGGAATCTGCTGGACGATCAAGGACGACCGTATGGCCAGGCCGCGCTGTTGCGGGAGTGGCAGGCGCTGAACAATAGCTAGAAAAACAGTTTGTGTTTACCAGTTACCGGTAAAGCGTTTGATATCGCGCCGCTGGCGCTTGGTAGGACGTCCCAGGCCACGGTCACGTTGCGCGTGGTCGGCTTCGCGGGTGATGGCAGCCTCTTCGCGCCGCGCGCGACTGGCTTCGGTTTCCTCATACAGCAGCACGGCTTCCGGCGCGCCCTTCCGCTGCATGGACAATCCGCGCACCTCCACTTCCATTTCCTCACTACCCCGGCGGATGGCCAGCAAGGCCCCCAGCCTGACGTGTTTCGGCG